>JAIEQO010000118.1 GCA_019747655.1 Gemmataceae bacterium
GGCGGCCGGGCGGCGGGGTCGGGGCGGCCCCGCCGAACGGGGCGGGCTTGGCGTCGGACGCGAACTGGGCGGCGGCCGGGCTGCCCAACACCCCGGCCAGCCCGACCCCGAGCAAGAGCTTGCGGCGCACGGCCCACCCCCCTGCGAACGGCACGGTCGTACCTGTGAGAGCCGCACGCCATACCGTCGGCCCGGCCGCCGGGCTAGAGGAAAACCGCGGAAAAAGACGAGATTATGGCCCGCAGATGACGCAGATCAGGGGACGCAGACCGGACGCAGATCAGAATCGATCTTGGATCGAAAACAATCTCCGGGTTGCTCCGATCTGCGCTCTTCTGCGTCCCCTGATCTGCGTCATCCTGCGGCCCAGTCATTCCTCCCACGCCTCCGCCGGCTTGACACGCCCCGGACGGCCGGCTGAGATACAATCTCCCGATCGGCTACCGAACGGTTGCCCGCCTTCCCGCGTACAGGTGTGTAGGGCCGTGCCGGACCTCTCGCGCCCGCCGGACTCCGACGAGTCGCTGCTCGAACGCCTGCGGGACGGCGACCGCGGGTCGTTCGGCCCGCTGGTCCGGCGGTACGAGCGGGAGCTGTTCGGCTACCTGCGGCGGTATCTGGGCGACGAAGACCTCGCGGACGACGTGTTCCAGAATACGTTCGTCCAGGTGTTCCTGAAAATCCAGCAGTACGAGCCCGGCCGGCCGGCCCGCCCGTGGCTGTACGCGATCGCCACCAACCAGGCGATCGACGCCCTGCGGCGGAAGAACCGGCGGGCCGACCGGCGGGCGGACGCGGCCGTCGGGGCGGACGACGACGGGGAGGCCCGGCCGCTGTTCGAGCTGCTCCCGGCCGCCGACCCCGGGCCGGTCGAACACGCCGACCGGGCCGAGCAGCGGGAGCAGGTCCGGGCGTCGGTCGCCCGGCTCCCGGATTTACTCCGGCAGGTGGTCCTGCTGGCGTACTTCCAGGGGATGAAGTACAAGGACGTGGCCGACACCCTGGGCATCCCGGTCGGGACGGTCAAGTCCCGCCTCCACGCCGCCCTGGTCAAACTGGGCGAGGAGTGGAACGGGGCCGACGCCGGGCTCGGGGTGCGGGCGGCGGACTGACCGGTATTTCGTAGACTCGGATTCCACCCATGACCGACGAAGAGCTGATCGGTTATGTGCTCGACCCGGACGACCGGGACGGGGCCGGTGCGTACCTGGCCGCCGACCCGCAGACGGCCGCCCGGGTCGACCGGCTCCGGGCCGTCGTCGCCCGGCTGGAGGTCGACCGCGACGACCCGGTGCCGCCCCCGGGCCTGGCCGTCCGGACGATCGCCCGGCTGGCCGCCCACCTGGCCGAGCACGAGCCCCGGCCCGGGCCGCGGGCCGAGGCACACGACCCCACACCGGTCGAACCGGTCCGGTCGCCCGCCCCGCCCCCGCCGGAGGCGGACCCGCGGTCGTTCGGCGGGCGGTTCCGGCTCGACTGGGCGGTCGCCGCCGGGGTCGGGTTCCTGGCCGTCGGGCTCGGGCTGTCGTTCGTCGGCAAGGCCCGCCACCAGGCCGGGCTGATGGCCTGCCAGAACAACCTTCGGGCCCTGTACCAGGGGGTGTCCGGGTACGCCGACAGCCACGCCGGCCAGCTCCCGGAGGTCGGCGGCGACCCGTACCCGACGGCCGGGTCGTTCGTCGCCGCCCTGTCCGACGCCGGCCAGTACCCGCCCGACTTCCGGCCCGGCTGCCCGGCCGGCCCGTCCGACTCCGCCGACATCGTCCGGGCGGTCCCGACCGGGTACACCTACCCGCTCGGCTACCGCACCCCGGGCGGGGTGGTGGTGGGCCTGCGGCGGGCGGCCGGGGACGGCCAGAGCGACCTGCTGCCGGTCAGCGCCGACCTGCCGGCCGGGGCCGCCGCCCCGACGGCCGGCCCGACCTCGCCGCACCGGCTGGGGCAGAACGTCCTGTACCTGGGCGGCCACGTCCGGTACACCACCAGCCCCGGGGTCGGGGTCGGCGGGGACGACATCTACCGGAACCAACTCGGGCGGGTGGCGGCCGGGGTCGGGCCGATGGACACCGTCCTCGGACGCGACGGCGACCGGCCGTAAATTCCCTCCCGGTACGGGTTTCATATCCTCAGTCGGCCAGTCCCATTCCCACCGTACCGATTCCGCGGATTCCCCGAACCCCCCATCCTATTTCGTTCGTCTAATTTACCAGCCGAACCGCATTGGCCGGTGACGCTTGGGGCGGGGGTTTGTACTATCCTCGTCACAGCCCGAGTCCCGTTCGCCCCTGCGCCCGCCCCGGCCGGCCCTGCCGACCCCGGGGTGTGGCCAGCGACCAGTCCCCCGCCCGGCGGCCCGGGCGGTCGGCGGAGGCCGACGTGAGGCAGACGATCCGGCTGCGGGGGATGACCGGCGACCTGCTCGGGCAGGTGTGGGAGTCGGACACCGTCCTGCGGGCCGGCCGGCTCGGGACGCTCGAGATCGTCCTCGACGACAGCTCGGTCAGCCGCCGGCACGCCGAGGTCCGGCTCGGGCCGGACGGCGGGTGGGTGGTCCGGGACCTGGACAGCACCAACGGGACGTTCGTGAACGGGGTCCGGGTCGGGCCGGGCGGCATCCCGCTGCGGCCCCGGGACGTGGTCCAGTTCGGGTCGGTGGCGGTCTCGGTCGAGCCGGACGACGCCAGCCGGGACGGGTCGCCGTCGAGCCAGGTGGTGGCCACCGTCCCGTCCGGGTACGAGGCCGGGCTGCGGCGGCTGGCGTTCGACCGGCACGAGTCCCCCCGGCCGGGGGCCCAGCTCGAGGCCCTGGTCCGGGCCGGCCAGCACTTCGTCCGGACCCAGGACGAGACGGAGCTGCTCAACAACATCCTGAACGACGCGGTCGGGGTGCTGGCGGCCCAGCGGGGGGCGGTGGTGCTGGCCGACGGGGACGGGCCGGACCCGGTTCTGAAGCTGCGGGCCCTGGCGGTCGGCCGGGGGGAGCCGCAGGGCCGGTTCCACTACTCGAAGCGGCTGACCCGGCGGGCGTTCGCCCGGGGCGAGTCGGTCCTGTACAGCACCCTGACCGGGGACGACGAGCTGAAGGTGACGCAGAGCATGCACGACGGGGCGATGGCCTCGGTCCTGTGCGTGCTCCTGCGGACCCCCCGCCGGCGGCTCGGGGTCCTGCACCTGGACCGCGGGTACTGGCAGAACCCGTTCACCGAGGACGACCTGGTCCTGGCCGACGCCCTGGCCGCCCACGTGTCGGCCGGGATCGAGGCGGCGATCTCCCTGCGGCGGGAGCGGGACCTGTTCGCCCGGACGGTCGCCACCCTGGCCCAGGCGGTCGAGCTGCGGGACTTCTACACCGGCGGGCACACCCAGCGGGTGACCCGGTTCGCCGGGGTGTTGGCCGGGCAGCTCGACCTGCCGGCCGACCAGCTCGAGTTGATCCGGCTGGGCACCCCGCTCCACGACATCGGCAAGATCGGGATCGACGACGCCATCCTCCGCAAACCCGGGCGGCTGACGGCGGACGAGTTCGCGGTGATGCAGTCGCACACGGTCAAGGGGGCGGAAATCCTGTCCGGCATCCCGGAGATGCGGGGGATCGTGCCGATCGCCCGGAGCCACCACGAGCGGTGGGACGGGACGGGCTACCCGGACCGGCTGGCCGGGGAGGCGATCCCGCTGTTGGCCCGGATCGTGGCGGTGGCCGACGCCTTCGACGCGATGACCTCGGCCCGGCCGTACCACCCGGACGGGCGGGGCCGGCCGGCGGCCGAGGCGTTCGCGGAACTCCAGCGGCAGGCCGGGCGGCAGTTCGACCCGGCGTGCGTGGCCGGGTTCCTGGCGGCCCGGGCGGAGGTCGAGCGGGCGATGGGCGACCCGTCCGGGGCGGCCGACGAGACGCCGCCGGTCGAGGGCGACTGAGGCGGCCGCTAGTCTTTCTTCTCCGGCGGGAACACGTCCTGGATCCGCTTCAGCCGGGCCCGCCGGGCGGCGACCCCCGGCGGCTCGTCCGGCTCCGCCGGCTCGCGCACCGTCTGGTTGAACTCTTCGACCGTCGCCCGCACCTCGGCCCGGGTGTACCGCTCGGCGCGGATGACCTTCCCGGCCGGGTCGGTGACGGTGACGGCGAACAGGTCGTCGCCCGGCTTGGCCCGGTCGTACCGGACCTCCATCACCGCCGTCCCGCCGGCGAACCGCTTCGCCGACCGGAAGGACAGCTCGTCGACGCCGATCTGGTACGGCCGGGCGACGACCATCAGGTCGAGTAGCCCCTGGTGGTCGAACCGACCGGGCGGGGTGAACGCCCGGTCCCAGCTCTCGTCCACCTTCTTCTGCGTCTCGTCGTCGAGTCGGTCGGGCAGGGGTGCCCGCATCGGGCCGCAGCCGGCGAGGCCGAGGGTGAGGGCCAGCGCGCAGGCCGGCCCGGGAAGCGCGAGCCGCTTCATGGCGATCCTCCGGTCGGGGTTCGCGGCAGCCGGGCGGTGGAATTGTGGATGAGCCCGGCGGAGACGTGATCCCGTTGGCGACGGGTTATTCCCGGCTCACGGCAGCAGGTCGGCGACCTTGACGGGCTTTTCCGGGGCGGCCAGCGGGGCGACGGTGTCGTCCGGGCCGAACGTCCGGCGGGTCTGGTAGGCGGTGGCCCCGAGCCCGGCCGGGAGCGGGGCCGGGTCGCGGAAGACGAAGAGCTGCCGGCCGTCCACGTCCACCACCCAGTAGTCGGCGATCCCGGCCGTCGCGTACAGCTCGGCCTTGGTGGTGGTGTCGTAGGAGAGCGACGAGTCGGCCACCTCGACCACCAGGGCGGCGGCCGTCGGGTGGGCTCCCGTCGGCCCGCGGCCCGACCCGGCGACAACGACCATGTCCGGCAACGGGTCGGTCGACTGCCCGAGCACCAGCGGCATCTGCACCCGGAACCGCCACCCCGGGCCGAACGCCGCCCGGACGGCCGCGTCGGTCAACTCGAGTGCGTCCCCGTGCGGCGGGTCCATCGGCCCCTCCTCGACGATGACCCCGTGGATCAGCTTGGCCCGCCGCCCCTCGAACAGCCCGAGGTCGCCGGCCCGGTGGAACTGCTCGACCGTCCACCGTAACGGCCGGAGGCTGGCGGCCCCGGCAACCGAGACCGGCGGGGTGGCGACGGCGGACATGCGGCTCTCCTCCTCGCCGGTAGCGTACCGTCAGACCTTGCCCAGCACCAGATCGACCACCCAGCAGCCGCGGACGTGGGGGCTGCGTCAGCCGGGGGTAGGGTCCGGGAGCCGGTCCAGCCACCACCAGCCACGCCCGGCGATGCAGATGCCGAGCAGGCCGAGGAGGTACCCGAGCCGCCGGGCCAGCCGTTCGCTCGGGTTGCCGGCGGCGGCGGCCATCGCGTCCCGCCGCTGCCGGACGGACGCCAGGAGCTCGTCGAGTTTGTCGGACGGGCCGTCGTCGGCCAGCTCGTCGAGGGCCTTTCGGGCTTCGGCCTTCTCCTCTGCGGTTCCCGTCGTCAACCGCCGCTCGGCCGCCGCCCGGACCCGCTCTCGCAGGTCGGTCACGCGCACTTGCGTCTCGGCGAGCTGGGCCGTCATCTCCTCGGCCTGCCGCAGCTCGGCCGACTTCTGGATGCCGAGCACTGCCTCCGCCCCGCCGAACTGCCACAGGTACAGGAACCAGCCGCCGGCGGCCGTGACGGCGACCCCGACCGCCATGACCAGTCGGGCGAGCCGCCGTTTCGTGGTAGTGGACATGTGTCATCGCGGGTGAAGTGGTGGGCGGCCCGCCGGCCTGCTGACGGCGGCCGGGCTCACACCCGGCCGCGCGGATCGTTCCCTGGGACCGCGGGCGTCCCCCCCGCGCCGGAGCGGGCGGGACGCCCGCGGTGCCACGGGGGTACGCCCCGCTACTCCCTGTTCGGCGGCGGGAAGTCGAGCGCCATGGGCAGGTACCCCCACTGGT
>JAIEQO010000982.1 GCA_019747655.1 Gemmataceae bacterium
TCCAGGTTGCTCCGCTCCTGGTTGAGGGCCGGGACGAGCGACCGGTCGAGGCAGAACTTGATGGCCAGCGGGAGGTGTTGCAGGGTCGGCGAGACGGCCCGGTAGACGGCCCCGAACCCGCCGGCCCCGAGCAGCTCGACCAGCTTGTACGGGGTGCCGGGGAGTTCGGCCGCCGGGTGGTACGGGGGCACGTCCTCGGGCAAGAGTTGCAGCAGCGACCGGGGGTCGTCGAGGCTGACCGTCGGCGGGACCGACCGGCCGCCGGCGGCATCCGGAACGAGGGCCCGGTCGACGGAGCAGGGGAGAGCGGACAGGTACTCGATGGCCCAGGCCAGGTCGGACTCGTCGGCGTCCGGGATGAGTTCGAGGAAGATGCTTTTCGCCTCGGCCCGGGCCTCGCCCGGCGGGGTGGCGGCCAGCTCGGCGACGGCCTCCCGGGCCTCGGCCGGGTGGGCGGCGAACCACCGCCCCCAGCGGTCCACGATCCCCCGGCCAACAAGATTGATGGCCTTCTCGACGGCCCGCCCGGCGGCCACCCCGACGACGCCCCCGACCGGCCCCTCGACGGCCGCCCCGGCGGCCCCGCCGAGGGCCGGCAGCACCCCCTCGGCCGCGAGGCGAAGGAGGACGTTCCGCCGCTTCGGTTCCGGCTCGGCCATCGTTGGTCTCCCGGGCGGCGGGTGTCGGGGTATTCGGGCCGGTAGCCCGGGCCTTTTGCGAGGAGAAGAAGTTTGGACAGGATAACAGGATGGAGCAGGATTGTTTGAAAACAGTCTGATCCTGCTTCATCCTGTTATCCTGTCAAACACTCTTGATCTTGCTCACTCGGGCTCCCCCACCCGGCCGCCCGTGACCCGGACCGGGAAGTCCTCCGGGTCGGTCCGGTTGAGCCGGAGGGTGCCCGTGACCCGGACCAGCCCCGGCTTGGTCGCGGCCGCCCCCAGCTCCAGTTCCACCCGCACGATCCCGGTCGGGTCGGGCGTCTCGCAGAACCAGCAGCCGACCGGGAATTCGAGCAAGAGAAACCCGCCGGCGTCCTCGGTCGGCTGGACGAACCCGGTCAGGACCACCGGCTTGCCGTCGAGCCGCGTAAGGCGGTCGGGGAAGGCCGGGCCGTCCTTGCCGCCGAGCGCGGTTTCCGCGAGCAGCCCCCACGGGGCCGGGTTCGGGCGGTCGGCCGAGACGGGCGGGAGGGCCGACACGTCGAACCGGCGGACCAGCGGCCGGGCCGACTTCGCCCCGATCGTGTCCCGGTGCCGGTCGTGATCCTTCTGCTTGGCCAACTCGTCGGCCGCGGCCCGGGTCGCCCGCCGGCGGGCCAGCAGGTGCGGCCCGGTCATCTTGTAGGTGGTGACACAGCCGTCGAGGAGGGCGGCCGCGGTCCTCGGGTCGCCGCGGGCGTCGGCCACCTCGGCGGCCAGCCACAGCACCCGGCCGTCGCCGGGGAGGGTGAGGGCGAGGTGCTGCACGATCGCCGGGGCGTCGTCGGGGAGCTTCGGCCCGAACAGGGCGTCGGGGGCGTCCGGCACCCGGGCCGCCTTGCCCTCCTTCTGCCGGAGCCGGACGAGCTTGAGGTGGTATTCCTCGTACCGCTTCAAGTTCTCGGGGGCGAGCCGGACGGCCTCCTCCAGCGCTGCTGCGGCCTGGTCGAGGTCGCCGGCGAGCTGCCAGGCGGTGCCGAGGTTGGCGGCGACGCGGAAGTGATCCGGGTGGGCCCGGGCCGCCGGCCGGAGGACGGCCACCGCCTTGTCGGGCTGGCCGAGTCGGACGTACAGGGCCCCGAGGTCGGCGGCCTCGTCGGCGGAGGGCGGCCGGGCCTTCGCGGCGGCTTCGAGCTTGGCGGCGGCGGACTGGTACTCGGCCCGCAGCGGCGACGGCGGCAGCCCGGCGGGCTTCTCGGCGGCCGCGTCCCGCAAGAGCCGGTGGTCGAGCAGGAACCCGGCCCACCGGCTCGGCGGCGGGGCGAGCCGCTCGCCGGAGGAGT
Organism: Gemmataceae bacterium; assembly: GCA_019747655.1. Classification (GTDB taxonomy): domain Bacteria; phylum Planctomycetota; class Planctomycetia; order Gemmatales; family Gemmataceae; genus Urbifossiella. The sequence goes on from JAIEQO010000982.1 coordinate 1,985, forward strand.
ACAGCCCGGCCCGGGCCGCGGGGGCGGCGAGGGCGAGCGCCAACACTACCCCGAGGCCCACCCAGGGCTCCCGCCCTGGGCTCCGGACTCCCGAGCCCCGGAGGGGCGACCGCCCGTAGCCCAGGGCGGGAGCCCTGGGTGCCTCCGTAACCGTTTTCATTTCCCCCCCGCCTTGCCCGCCGGCTATCATACACCCCACGCGATCCCCCTTCCCAGCCTCCGCTCGCCCCCATTCGGAAAGGCACACGCCATGTTCGAGCGCGGAAACCTCTCCCGCCGCGGGTTCCTCCGGCGGTCGGTCGCCACCATGACCGCGGCCGGGCTGCCGGCCTGGTACGCCGACCGGCTGCTGGCCGACAGCAAGTCCGCCCCCGAGAAGGTCGGGGCGAACGGCAAGATCAACTTCGGGTGGGTGGGCATCGGCAGCCCGGCCAGCCGGGCGTTCCAGCTCTACGGGGAGGCCCGCCGGCCGGGGAACACCGAGCGGCTCCAGCACGTCGCGGTGTGCGACGTGGACGCCCGGCACGCCAAGCGGGCCCAGGACCAGCTCAAGAAGGACGGGTACTCGGCGGAGGCGGCGAAGGACTTCCGCGAGCTGGTCGGCCGGAAGGACGTGGACGCGGTGGTGGTGGCCACCCCGGACCACTGGCACGCCCTGGTCGTCCTGGAGGCCCTCCGCAACGGCAAGGACGTGTACTGCGAGAAGCCGCTGACGCTGACCGTCCAGGAGGCCCTGGCCCTGATGAAGGCGGTCAAGGAGTCCGGCAAGGTGCTCCAGACCGGCAGCCAGCAGCGGAGCGAGATGACCCAGTTCCGGCTGGCGGCGGACGTGGTCCGGGCCGGGCGGATCGGCAAGGTGAAGAAGGTCGAGTGCCGGATCGGCGGGAACCCGACCAGCGGGCCGATCCAGGAGGCCCCGGTGCCGGAAGGGCTGGACTGGGACATGTGGCTGGGGCCGACGGCGAAGGTGCCGTACCGGTACGAGAACAACGACAAGACCAACTGCCACTACCAGTTCCGCTGGTTCTACGACTACAGCGGCGGGAAGATGACCGACTGGGGGGCCCACCACATCGACATCGCCCAGTGGGTGCTCGGCAGGGACGGGAGCGGGCCCACGGCGGTCGAGGTGGTGGACGCGGCCGAGCCGCACAAGGGGAACGACGGGTACAACTGCCACCCGACGTTCAAGGTGAAGTACACCTACGACGACGGGGCCGAGGTGATCGCCATGGACGGCCGGGGCACCGCCGTCAAGGAGCTGTTCCGGGCCGACGGCCAGCCCTTGTTCAAGAAGCAGAAGGGGCAGAAGGTCGAGCTGGACGGGATCAGCGGGGACGAGAACGGGGTGATGATCTTCGGGGAGAACGGGACGGTGTTCGTCAACCGCGGGATGGTGGTGGCCAGCGACCCGAAGGTCCTGTCCGAGCCGCTCGGGGCGAACGACCCGAAGCTCTACCCGTCCCGGCCGGGCAACCACATGGGCAACTTCCTCGACTGCGTCAAGTCGCGGGAGCAGCCGATCTGCCACGTCGGGGTCGGCGGCGGGTCGGTCATCGTCTGCCACCTCGGGGTGATCGCCCTGCAGACCGGGAAGAAGTTCACCTGGGACCCGAAGGCCCACAAGTTCACCGGGGAGAACGCCGACCTCGGGAACAAGATGCTCGCCCGCGAGATGCGGGGCCCGTGGAAGCTGGAGGGGTGAGCGACGCAAAGGACCGCGACGGGATGCGGGAGATCAGGACCGACACCGAGGTCCTGATCCACGTCATCTCGGACGGCATCAACGTGTACATCCGAGATGTCCTCATCCCCCGTGGGGTGGTGGACGAGGAGGCGTACCACGCCGGGGGTGGGGCCGACGACGACCTCGTCCGGCTCAAGTACGAGGTGGCCGCCGCGGTCGCCGCCCGTTGGGCCGTGTCGTGGCGGAGCAACGAGCCGCCGGGCCCGCCGTCGTAGCCCCGAAGGGGCGTCCGGGAATAGCCCGGGGTGCCAACCCCGGGTTCCCGGTCGATGAGTCTCCCGGAGCCCCGAAGGGGCGACCCAGCCGAACCGGGTCGCCCCTTCGGGGCTCCGTGGTTTGGTCGTGCCCCTTCCCCGGGGCTGCCGCCCCGGGCTATTCCCGGACGCCCCTTCGGGGCGACCACCCGGGCCGGTCTTCGATGCCGGTGTGCCCATGTCGTCCGACGGTACCCGACACCCGAAACCCGATACCCGCCCGCCCCGTTCGACCTGGGCGGCGCTCACCGAGCCGCAGCTCCTCGCGCAGTGCGAGGTCGACACCTACCGGGCCAGCGGCCCCGGCGGGCAGAAGCGGAACAAGACCAGCTCGGCCGTCCGGCTGCGGCACACGCCCTCCGGCCTGCTCGTCATCGCCGAGGAGTCCCGGTCGCAGCACGAGAACAAGGCGAAGGCCCTCCGCCGGCTGTGGCGGGCCCTGTTCCTCCACCTCCGCGACCCGCTCCCGCCGGACGCCCTGACCTCGGAGGCCGTGGCCGCCCGCCCCGACCACCCCGGGGCGTTCGACCTGTCGCCGAAGAACCCCCGATTCTGGCCGGCCGTCGGCCTCGTCCTCGACGTGCTGGCCGCGGTCGAAGCCCGGGTGTCGGACGCGGCCGCCCTGCTCGGCACCTCGACCGGCCACCTGATCGACTTCCTCCAGGCCGACCCGAAGGTCTGGCAGGAGGCGAACCGCCTCCGGGCGGCGGCCGGCCATCGCCCGCTGAAGAGTGACCAGTGACCAGTGACCAGTGACCAGTGACCAGTGACCAGTGACCAGTGACCAGAGAAAAGTCGGGCCGGTGACGGTGGTTGCCCGTGGCCGCGGTGATTAAGATGGGTGCTTACTGTTCACCGATCACTGCTCACTGCTCACTGGTTACTACCCCACGATGCCGCCGCCGGGGTTCACCTGGGTCGACCGCCCGCACCTGGCCGCCCTGGCCCGGCCGGAGGGGGCCGCCGACCTCGCCTGGCTCCGCCGCAACGGCGTCGACGTGCTCCTGAGCCTGACCGAGGACCCGGTCCCCCGAGGGTGGGTGAACGAGGCCGGCCTCCTGGCCGTGAACGTCCCGGTCCCGGACATGGAGGCCCCGACCGACCGCCAGCTCGATCATCTCCTGGAGACGATCCGCAAGGCCCGGGGGGCCGGGATGGGGGTGGCCGTCCACTGCGGGGCCGGGCTCGGCCGGACCGGGACCGTCCTGGCCGCGTACTTCGTGGCCGCCGGGCTGCCACCCCGGGACGCCCTGGCGAAGGTGCGGGATTTGCGGCCGGGGTCGGTCGAGACCGCCGACCAGGAGCGGGCGGTCGAGCTGTTCGCCCGGCGGCAGGCCGACCGCCGGACCGAAGGGAAGGACTGAGGCGGCCGGAACCTTCGGCACCGGCCGGCCGTCCGAGCTAGGGTTGTCGTGCCGCCCGCCCACCCGGACCGCGCATGTCCGCCGCACCGCCCGAGCCCGCCGCCGTCGCCCCGCTGGACGAGCTGCTGGCGGAGCTGGGGCCGATCCCCGGCCCGCTGGCCGCCGACTACGGCCGGCAGGCGGCCCTCCTTCTCCGCATCTTCCACGACGCCGGCCAGTGCCACGGCGACATCCGGCCCGGCACCTTGCTGGTCGGCCCGGTGGCGGTCCGGCCGGGCCCGGACGGGTCCTCCCGCCGGCGGCCGAACGCCGGGGCGCTCATCGCCCTGGCCGCCCCCAAGCCGGGGGCGGAATCGGCCGCCCCGGCCGACGACGTTTACGCCCTCGGGGCCGCCCTGTACCACCTCCTCGCCGGCCGCCCGCCGGGCCCGGCCGCGGCCCCGCTGGAGGGCGTCCGGCCCGACCTGCCGCCGGAGTTCGGGGCCGTCGTCGGCCGGATGACGGACCCGGACCCGGCGGCCCGGCCGACGGCCGGGGAGGCGGCCGACGCCCTGGCCGGGGTCGCCCAGGCGGTGGTGGCCACCCCG
>JAIEQO010000491.1 GCA_019747655.1 Gemmataceae bacterium
CAACTCCCCCCGGCCGCTCAACCCCCTGCCGGGGGGGCGGGGGGGCCGGACCCCCCGTGTGTTTTACTTCGTGCGGGGGGCCCCCCGCCCCCCGCTCGCCGAGCCACCGACCGGATCACCCGTCTTCGGAGATCGTCCCGTGGACACCCCCCCCGGCCCCATCACCCTCGTTCTCGTCCACGGGTTCCCGCTCGACAAGGACATGTGGCGGCCGCAGGTCGCGGCCCTGTCGGCGGCCGCCCGGGTGGTGGCCGTCGACCTGCCCGGGTTCGGCGGGTCCGAGCCCGCCCCCTTCACGGTCGACTCGGCCGCCGACGCCGTCGCCGCCCGGCTCGACGCCGACGGGATCACCGACCGCGTCGTCGTCGGCGGGCTGTCGCTGGGCGGGTACGTGGCGATGGCCTTCGCCCGCCGCCACCCGGACCGGCTGGCCGCCCTGATCCTGGCCGACACCCGGGCCGAGCCGGACGACGAGGCCGGCAAGAAAGGCCGGGGCGAGATGATCGCCCTGGCGAAGGACAAGGGGACGGCCGGGGTGGTCGAGAAGATGATGCCGAAGCTCCTGGGCGAGGCCACCCGGGAGGGCCGGCCGGAGGTGGCCGAGGAGGTCAAGCGGATCGCCGCCCGGCAGCCGACGGAGGCCGTGGTCCACGCCCTCGAAGCCTTGCGGGACCGGCCGGACGCCGGCCCGGGGTTGGGCAACGTGGCCGTCCCGACCCTGGTTCTGGTCGGCGAGCACGACACCCTCACCCCGCTGACGATGGCCGAGGCGATCGGGGCCCGGGTGTACGGCAGCGAGGTGGTGACGGTGCCCGGGGCCGGGCACCTGAGCAACCTGGAGAACCCGGAGGCGTTCAACGCCGCCGTCCTCGCCTTCCTGGCCGAGGTCAAGCCGGGGAACACGCCGACGCAAAGCGTCTAGACCCCTCCCCCTAACCCCCTCCCCCGCGGGGAGAGGGGGAACAGAACCGAGGTGGTTGGTTCTGTTCCCCCTCTCCCCGCGGGGGAGGGGGTTAGGGGGAGGGGTCTCTTCACCTCACCACCGGACGACGGCCTCCATGACCGCCGTCCAGAGGTGGTGGTCGCCCTCGAACGGGCGGCTGTACCCGTTATAGTCGTACCGGACGCTCGGCCGGATCAAGAGGCCCGGGCACGGCTTCCAGGCGATCCCGTAGGTGATCTCGGTGTACAGCCCCTCGAACCCGGTCCTAAAGCCGGTGGTGTCGTTGAACACCTCGGCCCGGAGGGTGCTCGCGACCGTGTCGGTGTGGCTGTAGATCAGGTAGTTCACCGCCCCGTACCAGTCGGCGAACCCGGTGGTGCCGTTGGGCAGCGGGGCGTCGCTGATGTGGGAGTAGGTGGCGTCCAGGACGTAGGTCAGTTTGTCGGTGAACTTGTGGATCACCTGGAGGTTGTAGTCGTTGTAGAACGGGAACGCCTGGCTGGCGTCGTACGTCGGGTCGGTGACGGAGGTGTTGAAGATGACCTGCGACTTCCCCTCCTTCGGGGCCCACTGCAACCGCCCGAGGTAGGTCAGCCGGTTGGCCGGGTCGATGAACGTGTCGTTCCCGGTGGCCAGCCCGTTGCCGACCGTCCAGTCGTCGTTGAGCTGGGTGGTCGCCCACACCCCGGTGTGGGTGAACGGGTTGTACTGGAAGCCGTAGGACCGGGAGACGAACGGGACATCGACCGCCTGGATGACCTCGTAGCTCATGTGGGTGGCGAACCGGCCGACGATCACCTTCGACCCGTTCGGCCCGAGGTTCGGGAGGAACGCCTGGACGTAGAACTGGTACGGGTCGATCGGGTAGAGCTCGGGGCCGCCGTTGTTCTTGCGGAGCTGGTCGTCCCAGAGCCCGCGGATGATGGTGTACCGGGCGTCCGACCCGGGCAGGATCCAGTTCATCGCCCACCCGAGCTGGAACTCCTTCTTCGACGTGTCGATCGTCTTCTCGGCGACCAGGTAATTCTGGTTCATCAGGAATTCGTTGGCCCGGTCGTTCAGCGTCATCGGCAGGTTGGTCCCGCTGGCGGTACTCGGGGTGTACGACATCTGGGTCCACCCGTAGACCACGATGCCCCGGTCCTCGAACAGCTTGCCCAGCCGGGTCTCGGCCAGGGACCGCTCGAGGAAGTACTTGGTCCGCTCCGGCGGCTTCTCTTCCTTGTCGTCCTTGATCCGCTCGACCGTATCCGGGTTACCCGGCGGGCCGTCATTCCCGGACCCGTTCCCGTTCGTCGGGGGGGCGGCGGGGGGCACGTCCTTGGGCAGGGCGGCCGGCGGCTGGGCGGCCGGGATCACGACCCCCGGCGGGGTATACGCCGGCGGCTGGCCGGCCGCCAACGTGGCGGTGAGTAGGAGCGACGGCAACATGGGTCGTCCGTGACCGTGCGGGGTTGGGCCGGGGCCGCGTCCGCGGCCCGGGGTCGCCGCCCCGGAGAGGGGAGGGGGGCGCCTACCGTACACAGTCGGCCGGGGCCGCGGATTGCCTTGAGCGCCCGGGTTGCCCGGGCCGCCCGGGTGCGGGAAGCCGTGCCGGCCGGACGGGTGGTAGCGGCTACGCGGCGCCCACGGTGGCACAGGCATTCCTGCCTGTGCGGCTGAGGAAGCACAGGCAGGAATGCCTGTGCCACCAGGAAGGGTCAGGCCGGGCGGAGGACCCGGAGTGTAACCCCGCGGACGTAGTCCCGGACCTTGTCCCGGTAGTCGGCCATGTGCGGGGCCCGCGAATGGGCCTGGAGGGCGGCCACCGACGCCCACTTCTCGACCACCACCACGGCGTCGTCCCCGGCCAGTTCCTGGGCCCCGAGCGGGGTCGGCTCGTCGACCGTGGCCTGGTACTCGATGCAGCCGGCCTCCTGGCGGACGAGCGGGGTCAGCGCGCGGAACACGTCGAGGTAGGCGTCCCGGGTGCCGGGGGCGAGGCGGACGGTGGCGATGACGTGGATCACGGCGGCGGTCCCCCGGGCGGGTGCGGGGCGGCCTGCCCGGCCGCGCGGCACCCGTGCCCACACCCTATACGACTCGGCACCCGAGGGGAATCGACTTTCGCAAATGTGCCCGGGGAATCCCCGGGCCGGACGGCAATCGGTCTGACGGCGTTTCTTCCGGTCGAGTGTGGATTCCTCGGGCGTGGGGTGGGACACCCGCCCGGAACCAATGAGAACCGCCGCCGCAGCCTACGTCTCCATCAGGAGCCGGAGCGGGTCGCTGAAGAGTTGCGCCAGGCGGGAGGTGAACCGGGCCCCGTCGGCCCCGTCGACGACCCGGTGGTCGTAGGTCAGGCTCAGGGGGAGCATCAGCCGGGGGACGACCTGCCCGTCCCGGACCACGGGCTGGAGGGCCGACCGGCTCATCCCGAGGATGGCCACCTCCGGGTAGTTGACGATCGGGGTGAAGCTGGTCCCGCCGATCCCGCCGAGGTTGGTGACGGTGAAGGTGCCGCCCCGCATCTCGTCCAGCCCGAGCTTCCCGGCCCGGGCCTTCTCGGCCAGCGCGGTCATCTCGGCGGCCAGGTCGCGGATCGACTTCTTGTCGGCGTCCCGGATGACCGGGACGACCAGCCCGCGTTCGGTGTCGACGGCGATCCCGAGGTGGTAATACTTCTTGACGACGAGTTCCCCGGCGTTCATGTCGTAGCTGCTGTTGAACTGCGGGAACTCCCGCAGGGCGGCCACGCACGCCTTCAGGGCCAGGACCGTCATGGTGATCTTCGGCGACCCCTTCGGCAGGGCGTCGACGGTCCGCTTCCGCCCGGCCTCCAGCTCGGTGATGTCCGCGAGGTCGTGCTGGGTGACCATCGGCATGGTCCGCCAGGCGACCGTCAGGTTCTTGGCGATCGTCTGGCGGATGTTGGCCACCGGCCTCCGCTCGACCTCGCCGAACTTGGCGAAGTCCGGCAGCGGGGGGGTGGTGAAGCTGTCGGCCACCGTCTTCCCGCCCAGCCCGCCGCCCGGGGCCCCGCCGCCGGCCTTCGTCTTCTGCCGCTCCTCCTTGACGAAGTTCTTGACGTCGTCGAGCGTCACCCGCCCGGCCCGGCCGGAGCCCTTCACCTCGCCGAGGCCGACCCCGAGTTCCCGGGCCAGCCGGCGGGTGGCCGGGCCGGCGGCGACGAGCGGGTGGTCCTTGTGGGCGGTGCCGTTGCTCGCCGGGGCGGCGGGCGAGGTGATCTGGGCGTGACCGGCGGGGGTGCTGGTCGTGACCGTGGGTCCGGCGGCCGGGGCGACGCCGGCCGGCTTCGGTTCGGGCGAGCGGGGGGCGTCAGCCCCCTGATCGGATTTCACATCAGGGGCCTTACGGCCCCCGCTCGCCTGGAGCGTCAAGATGACGGTGCCGACGCCGATCTTGTCGCCGGGCTTGACGTGGACCTGCTCGACGGTCCCGGCGGCGTCCGCCTCGATCTCCATCGCCGCCTTGTCGGTCTCGACGGCGACGACGTTCTGGCCGGGCTTCACCGCCTCGCCGACCTTCACCAGCACGGCCGTGACGGTGGCCGCGTCGATCCCCTCGCCGAGGTTCGGGAGCTTGAACTGCGCCTTGCCGCCGGCGGACGGGGCGGATGCGGGCGGAGGGGTTTCGGCCTTCGAGCCCGACGCCTTCGGCTCGGGCGGGCGGGGGGCGTCGGCCCCGAGCTTCTTCTCCCCGCTGGGGGCTTTCGGCTGGGCGGGGGCTGGGGCCTCGCGGCTGCCGCCCGCCTTCAGCCGCAGGACCGGCCCGCCGACCGGGACCTTGTCCCCGGGCTTGACCAGCACCGCCTCGACGGTCCCGGCGGCGTCGGCCTCGACGTCCATCGCCGCCTTGTCGGTCTCGACCGACAGGACGCCCTGCCCGGCCGACACGGCGTCCCCCGGCTTGACCAAGACGGCCGTGACGGTGGCCGCGTCGATCCCCTCGCCGAGGTTCGGCAGGCGGAAGTCCATAGTTCGCTCGCTTCGCTCGCGTCATCAAGTCGTCAGGTCTTCAAGTCGTCAAGTCCGGACCCGGGGTTCCTTGACTTGATGACTTGAAGACCTGACGACTTGATGACTCGGTTAGACCGTCCACGGCGGCGGGGCGTCGGGGTTGAGCCCCAGCTCGGCCACCGCCTTGCCGACCGCCGCCCGGTCCAGCTCGCCGCGGTCGGCCAGGGCCGACAGGGCCGCGACCGCCACGTGCTCGGCGTCGACCTCGAAGAACCGCCGCAGGGCCGGCCGGGTCTCGCTCCGCCCGAACCCCTCGGTCCCCAGCGACAACAGCCGCCCGTCCAGGTACGGGCTGAGCAGGTCCGGCAGCGCCCGGAGGTAGTCCGAGGTGGCCACCACCGGCCCCTTCGTCTTACCCAGCACCTGCCGGACGTATGGCTCCCGGGCCGGCTTGCCGGGGTTCAGCCGGTTGTGCCGCTCGCACTCGATCGCGTCCCGGCGGAGCTGCGGGTAGCTGGTCACGCTGTAGACGGTGCTGGCGACGCCGTACTTCTCGGCCAAGAGCTTCTGGGCCCGCAGGGCCTCGTTCAGGATCACCCCGCTGCCGAGCAGTTGGACCTCGTGCTTGGCCCCGTCCGGCTTGACCGCGCTGACCGGGTAGATGCCCTTGATGATCCCCTCCCGGACGTGCTCGCCCGGGTAGGCCGGCATGTCGTAGCTCTCGTTGTAAACCGTCAGGTAGTAGAAGCACTCCTCGTTCCGGACGAACATGGCGTTGATGCCGTCCTCGATGATGACCGCCAGCTCGTAGGCGTAGGCCGGGTCGTAGGCCCGGCAGGTCGGGATCAGGAGCGCCTGGAGGTGGCTGTGCCCGTCCTCGTGCTGGAGGCCCTCGCCGTTGATGGTCGTCCGGCCGGCCGTCCCGCCCATCAGGAACCCGCGGCAGCGGGCGTCGGCCGCCGCCCAGGCCAGGTCGCCGATCCGCTGGAACCCGAACATCGAGTAGTAGATGTAGAACGGGATGGTGTTCACCCCGTGGGTGCTGTA
>JAIEQO010000792.1 GCA_019747655.1 Gemmataceae bacterium
AGGTCGCCGATCCGCTGGAACCCGAACATCGAGTAGTAGATGTAGAACGGGATGGTGTTCACCCCGTGGGTGCTGTACGCCGTCCCGGCGGCGATGAAGCTGCACATGCTCCCGGCCTCGTTGATCCCCTCCTGGAGGATCTGGCCGGTGGTGCTCTCCTTGTACTCGGTCGCCGTCCCCTTATCCACCGGCGTGTACGTCTGGCCGACGGTCGAGTAGATGCCGAACGACTTGTACATCGGCGGCATCCCGAACGTCTGCCCCTCGTCCGGGACGATCGGGACGACCAGCCGGCCGACGGCCCGGTCCCGCATGAGCTGGGTCATCAGGACGACCCAGGCCAGGGTGGTGCTCTGCCCCTTCCCGGCCAGGGTCCCCTTGAGCGACCCCTCGAACGCCCGCCTGTCCGGCGGCGGGCAGGGGGTGAAGGCGTTGTTCCGGAACGGCTGGGGGCCGCCCAGGGCCCGCCGCCGGTCCCGCAGGTAGGCCAGCTCGGGGGCGTCGTCGGCCGGCTTGTAGAACGGCACCTCGGCCAGCCGGTCGTCGGGGAACGGCAGCCCGAACCGGTCGCGGAAGAGCCGGAGGGCGGCGAGCATCGCCTGCTTCTCCTTCTCGGCCGGGCCCAGGTCGTTCTCGCTCGCCCCGGCCTTCGGGGCGACCCGGACGGCCAGCTTCTTGAGCTGGTGGGTGGTGTTCTTCCCCTCCCCGCCCTCGCCCGGGATGCCGTACCCCTTCACGGTCTTCACGAGGATGACGGTCGGCCGGCCGGTCGTCTCGACGGCCGCCCGGTAGGCGGCGTACACCTTCAGCGGGTCGTGCCCGCCCCGCTTCAAGCCGGCGAGCTGGTCGTCCGACAGGTGCTCGACCAGGGCCTTCAGTTCCGGGGTGTTGAAGAAGTGCTCGCGGATGAACGCCCCGCCCTTGACGACGTACTCCTGGTACTCGCCGTCGACCACCTCCATCATCCGCCGGGCCAGCGCCCCGGTGTGGTCGGCCGCCAGCAGGTGGTCCCACTCGGTCCCCCAGATCACCTTGATGACGTTCCACCCGGCCCCGCGGAAGACGCCCTCGAGTTCCTGGATGATCTTGCCGTTGCCGCGGACCGGGCCGTCCAGGCGTTGCAGGTTGCAGTTGATGACCCAGGTGAGGTTGTCGAGCTTCTCCCGGCCGGCGTGGCTGATCGCGCCCAGACTTTCCGGCTCGTCGCACTCGCCGTCGCCCAGGAACGCCCACACCCGGGCCTTGTCGGTGTCGGCCAGCCCGCGGTCGCGGAGGTAGCGGTTAAAGCGCGCGTGGTAGATCGACATGATCGGGCCGAGGCCCATGCTGACCGTCGGGTACTGCCAGAAGTCCGGCATCAGCCACGGGTGGGGGTAGCTGGGGAGCCCGCCGCCGGGCTTCAGCTCCTGCCGGAAGTTGACCAGCTTGTCCTCGGTCAGCCGCCCTTCGAGGAACGCCCGGGCGTACATCCCGGGGCTGGCGTGCCCCTGGAAGAAGACCACGTCCCCGGGGTGGTTCTCGGACCGGCCGTGGAAGAAGTGGTTGAACCCGACCTCGTACAGGGTGGCGGCCGAGGCGAAGGTGGCGATGTGGCCGCCGACGTTGGTGGTCTTGTTGGCCCGCAGGACCATCGCCAGTGCGTTCCACCGGACCAGGCTCTTGAGCCGCCGCTCGAGGTCGCGGTTGCCGGGGAAGGGGGGCTGGTCGTCGGCCCCGATGGTGTTGACGTAGGGGGTGGTGACGCCGCCCGGGAGGGGGTTCTGGCCGGCCCGGGCGAGCTTGGCGATGAGGGCTTCGAGCAGGTACTGGGCGCGGTCCGTCCCGCCGTACTTGAGCACCGCCTCCATCGACTCGAGCCACTCGGCGGTTTCCTGCGGGTCGGCGTCCTCCGGCGGCCGGCCGTTCTCGCTGGTGCGGGCCAGGGCCTCGGGGGTGACGAGCATGGTCCGAACCTCGGCCGTGGGAATGGGTCGGCCCGCCCCGGTCGGGCCGTTACCGGGCCGGCGGGGGGCGGTGGCGTCGGGGGTCGCGGGGCGGTCGGGGGAGGCCGGTGGCTCGGCGGGCTCTCCAACGTTACGATAGGACGGGCCTTCCGGGTCGTCTATGAGGGGGAGGGGTCTGTAGAGCATTACCCGATGCGTACCCCCACATCGTTCACGTTGCTCGCGTTCGCCCTCCTGACCGCCGCGGCCGCCGGCCCCCCGCCCCCGCCGGCCATCCCGCCGCGGACGGTCACGCTGGAACTGACCAACTCGACCCTCAAGGACGTGGTCGCCGCCCTGTCCAAGCGGACCGGGCTGCTCGTCACCTACCCCGAGGCGGTCGGGAACCAGCCGTGCGACGCCGTGTTCAACGGCAAGCCGTTCTGGGACGCCCTCGAACTCGTCGCCGACCAGACCGGCCTGCGGATCGAGCCGAAGGGCGACGGCCGGGACATCGCCCTCGTCCCCCGGGGCAAGAGCCGGGAGGTGTCGTCGGTGGCCGGGCCGTTCCGGGTGGTCGCCCGGCAGGTCGTCGGCCGCTACCTCCTCGACGAGGGCACGACCGCCTACGAGGTCCAGCTCGGCGTCCACTGGGAGCCGCGGCTGCCGGTCTTCCGGATCGACGGCACGCCGACGATTACGGAGGCGACGGACGACCGCGGCACGGCCCTCACGCCGCAAACCGGAGGGTCGCGGACTCAGCCGGCCGGGTACGCCCACGCGGCAACGGTCCGGCTCGGCGGGCTGACCCGGGAGGCCAAGCGGGTCGGCACGCTGAAGGGGTACTTCACCGTCGTGGCCAGCGAGAAGTTCCTGACCTTCCGGTTCGCCGACCTGACCGGGAAGCCGCCGGTCGCCCTCCCGGCCCAAGAGGGCGTGACGGCCACGCTGCGGCGGTTGGGCAAGGACGAGGGGACGTGGGAGGTCGAGGTGGTGTTGACGTACCCGCCGACGATCCCGGAGTTCGAGAGCTTCGAGGCGTGGGCGGCCGGGAACCGGGTGGTGCTGGTCTCCCCCGACGGGACGAAGGTGTTCGCCCCGGAGAGCCGGAACGTGAACGCCGCCGGCCGGCAGGTGGTGGGGACGTACTACTTCAAGGAGGACCCGGCGAAGGGGCTGGTGAACCCGGCCGGGAAGGGGTGGTCGCTGGTGGTCGAGGCCCCGACCACCCCGGTCGAGTTCAAGGTGCCGTTCGAGCTGAAGGACGTGCCGCTGCCGTAGCCCGACGGCCGGGGTTGCTCCAACGGCCTTCGCCGGGAGTTCCGGCGAGGGCGGGCGACATCAGGGCGACCGACGGCGAACCGACGGAGTCGGTGACGACCTCGGTGGCGACCGAGTTCCGGCGTGTGGGAGCGGCAACGAAGGGCGGGAACGGGAGCAGCCCCAAACGCCTACGGGTAAGGCGTTTGGGGCTGCAACGTGGAGAGCCGCCTCGGGGACTTGAACCCCGGACCCCCGCTTTACGAATTCGTCGCAGGGTGTCTACTCGGCTCGTGCGCCGATGTCCGCCGGCGTCCGATCTCGTCTCCCGTACTCTACTTCAGCCGATCCGCGGTTTCCATGGCTGTCCGCCGATTTCCGCCCGCTTCCGGGCCGTTGTTGGTAGCCCGGTGGTATGACTCCGGGCTGTGAGGCAGCCCTACGCTCGTTTCCCGACGTACGCGCCTTCACGCTCGCTGAGGCTGTTGGCATTCGTTGACCGGGGTTGGAGTCGCCTTCACTTGTCATCCACTCGCTTGCACCCACGGTCCTCCGGCCGGCCACGCCGCTGCAAACGCCTCTCCGGCCGCCGCCGACCGGGACGGTGGCATGAGGAAGGTTTCGAGGAAGGCGATCACGTCCACCAGCTTCGCCGAATCGGCCTTCAACCTTCCCCTCCGGACGAACGCTTCCCACTGCTTGACCTTCGTGGGGTCAGCCCCGAACTCGCCGGTCAGCGCGAGCGGCGGCTCCGTCAGTGGCAGTGACTGCCGCCGCCGGAAGGTGGCGGCAATCGCGCTCGTGAGCGTCGCCCCGTCGAACGCGAAGTCCCGGGACAGAATCCACAGGTCGAAGAAGTCTTTCATCCGGCTGTTCGTCATGCCGAGGGCCACCATCGCCTGGAACTTCTCGGCGACGACCGTTTCCCTGGGGTACGCCTTGAGGACCGGGGGCGGGAAGTCGAGGATCGTCGGGTAGTCCACCCGGCTCGGGGGCGGCGTGATCGCGTCTCCGAACCCGACATCGATTTGGAGCGTCACGCGAGCCTGCCCGAGCCGCACCGGACAGGTGACGCGCACGCCCTCGTACTCCTGATCCTCCTTGATCCGGCCTGCCGACACCGCGGCCGGATCGAAGTCGAGACCGTCTTCCTTAACGGCGACCGCGCACACGGCCTTCACGATGCCGGCCAACCGCTCGACCGAACTCTCTCCCGTCCCGAGGAGGTCTACGTCCTTAGTCGCCCGGTGCGGTTCCGTCGCCCACAGTTGAAAGAGCATGGCCCCCTTCAGGACGAATTCGTCCCCGTGCGGCGAAACACTCAGCCGGTACAGGAAGCGTTCGATCGCGTACCGGGTGAGGACGAGCTGGAACTCCTCCCACGCTTCCGGGCGAACTCGGTCAGTCGGGCGCGGACCGACGCGGGGACGTTCCGGGGCTTCTCCTTGCTCATGCGGTCGTCGCCTCCAGATACGGCCGCATGACGTTCGCCATGCGGCGGGCCTTGGCCGCGCGGTACAGGTCGTCGGGCGACGCCCGCTTCTGCCGCAGGCAGTCCCGGAGGGCTTCGAGGGCCACGTCGGTCCCGACCGTGTTCCGATAGGCGAAGCAGTCCGCGACCGTCCGCGCCGGGTCGGTCACGTTCACGGCGACACCTTCGACGTTGTGGGCAACCACTCCGGCCACGAGATCGGGGCCGGAGAACCGGACAACGCGGAGCGGGGGGTAGTCCACCTTGGGGAGTCGGGCCTTCCGGTCGATGGCGAGCCAGACTTCAAAGGGCGATTGGGTTGTGAGGCCGTGGAACTGGAGCGCCGACAGGAGGCAGACGACGCCGTGCGGCACCCGCCGGCAGGCTTCCGCGAGGCTATGGTTTTCGGTGATCTCGGCCCCAGCGAGTACATACACTCCCCGCGACGACCGCTCAAGCACCCCGTCGGCAACCAGGCGGGTGAGGTAGACTCGCGGAACGCCGTACTCTTTCAGGTCGGCCGCACGGAGGACGCCCAGGCGTCGGGCGAGGTCAATGAGCCGGCCCGAGTGCCCGCCAGCCATGTTCCGTACCGTAGGCTTTCCCATTTAATGCCTACGTTACGGAACAAGAGGTGCCTCCGTCAAGCCGACCTACGGGGGTGGTCGAGCCTTATGCGACGGCCGGGCGGGCGCAGACGTTCTGCCCGCCGACGGATGGCCCGTCGCTTCGGTCACGGTCGGTTCGCCCGACTTCCTCAACAAACCGAGTCCCTTGCCAGTCCACTTGAAAGCCGGCTCACCGCCGGCTTGCCGGGACGTACTGATACGAGCGGACGGTCGCGGGGCGGCATCCGGCCGCCCCGGCTCCGTTGCTGAGCGTCCGTCCGAAGTGCGTCGGTTTACTCGCTGGCAGCGACCACGCGAACGACTCGGATCAGCTCCCCGATCCCACCTCGGGCGACGGCCAGAACGCCCGAGCGGTTCCGCAACCCTCGCCCTCGGGTGTGTCCCATGAAGCTCACCCAAGCGACGCCGAGCCGCCCACGGGTGCCCCTCGTGGGCGGGGTCTCGAAGAAGCGGAGCTTGAGTTCCGGCAGAGCCGCCGCCACCACCCGTTGCTCACGATGGAGAACGCCGTACACGTTGATAGTCACGATGGGTTCCCGGCCCCGAGCGCGCACCCTCTCCGTTGGGGTTTGCACCGTCGGGCCGGTAGGAGAAGTGGCTAGAGGCAGTTTCATAACCTCGCCACGGCGACGAGGGCACAGGCGAGAGGGGCGAACCCCTGGAACAGTACCGCGT
>JAIEQO010000799.1 GCA_019747655.1 Gemmataceae bacterium
CCACGGCCGGGGCCGGGCCGCCGTCGAACAGCCGGCCCAGCCGCCCCCGGGCGTCGGGCCCGGGGGCGGTGCCGGCGGCCGGTGGTGCGGTCGGGTGGTCCGTGGCCGTTCGTCCGTGGGGGCGGGGGGCGAGGGTGAGGGGCATTGCCGGGCCGTCGGTTCGCGGGGCGAACTCCACAGGGGGCGGGGCGGCCGCGGGCGGAAACTCCCACGAAGTATAGACGGCCCCGCCCGCCGAAGCTATCGTCTGCGGAAAATTCATGCGGTCGTCACGGCCGGCACCGGAAAGCTGTTCCGGCGGCCGAGCGGTTTATTGGCCCACGCTAACCACCGACACCGCCGGCCGGGCCATCAGTACGCGGAGCACCGGGAACAGCGGGGCCAGCGTCTTCTCGTCGTGCCACGAGTGGGTGGCGATCGTCAGGTGCCCGGGCCCGACCCCGCCCCGGCCGAGGGTCGCGTCCAGCGGCACCCACCGGCCGCCGGCGTACACCTCGAACCACATGTGGTAGGCCAGGATCGGCTTTCCCCCCGGCCCGGGGGCGTAGACCAGCCCGAGGGCGGTCCGCGACGGCACCCCGACCGCCCGGCACATGGCCGCCGCCAGCATCGCGTACTCGGAGCAGTCCCCGCTGAGCGTCTGGGCCACGTTGTCGGCCGTGGCCTGCGCCTGGGAGAACTCGGCCGCCCGCATGTTCCGCTTCACCCACCGCTCGACCGCCACCGCCTTCTCCCACGCCCCGGCCCCGGCCGGCAGCCCGGCCACCGCCGCCGCCGCGTGCTTCTTCACCGCCGGGTTGTCCCAGTTGACGAAGAAGCTGCTGCCCAGGAACTCCGGCCCCGGGGCCGGGTCGGCCTCCCCGTCTTTGGACGGGCCGCGGGCCGCCCGGACGTGCAGCTCGAAGCTCTTCGCCGCCGGGTCGAGGTTCTTGACCTCCTGCCGGCCGTCCGCCGCGAACAGGGTGGCCGGGTCGTCGTCCCCGGCGGCCGTGACCTTATAGACGACGGCCCCCCGGTCGTGTATTCCCGGAATCTCCCGGTCCAGCCGGATCGACTGGACCTGGGCCAGGTCCGGCGGGTTCGTCACCGGGGCGGTGGCCGCCGCCTCGGTCGTCCGCAGGAACGTCACCCGCCCGCCGAGGCCGGGGAAGTCGAACGCCTGCATGAACGGCTCGCCCGTCCCGGGGTCGACCCAGGTGGTGGCGGCCGGCAGCCGCAGCGACCCGATCGGCTCCATCTTGGCGACGTACTTGCGGAGCGGCCGGGCCGGCGTGTTCGGCCAAAGGGCCAGCGGCTCCTCGGCCTCGTAGGTGACAGTCACGGTGACGACCCGGTTCGCCTGCCCGAAGTACGTCTTGTAGGTGAAGGTCTCGCCCGGCTGGAGGTCCTTGCCCTTGAACAGGAACGGCTCGGCGGCCGCCCCGACCACCCC
Source organism: Gemmataceae bacterium (assembly GCA_019747655.1). Classification (GTDB taxonomy): domain Bacteria; phylum Planctomycetota; class Planctomycetia; order Gemmatales; family Gemmataceae; genus Urbifossiella. The sequence continues at coordinate 1,433 of JAIEQO010000799.1, forward strand.
GCCCGGCCACGGCACCTCCTTCGACGCCCCCCCGGCCGCCCCTTCCCCGGTCACCCGGAGCGTCTTCCCGTCCACCACCCCAGACAGGGCCAGCATCTGGTTCCGGCCGAGCCCCTGCCGCAGGGAGGTGACGACCACCTCGCCGTCGGCCGTCTCGACCGTGGACTCCTCCCCGAACTGGCTGACCCGCTCGCCGAACCGGGCGAGGGTGAACCGCTGCTCCTTGGTCCCGATCCGGAGCGCCCGGCCGTCCTTCTCGACCTCCCGGCCGGACCAGCGGAGGTAGCCGATCGGCTTCCCCTCGACGGCCGCCACGAACCAGTAGTCGAATAGCGGCTTGCCGTCGGCTTGCGCGGCCCCGGGGCGGGGGGTGGTCGCCGCCGGAGCCGGGGGAGCGGGCGAGCCCGGGTTGGGCGAGCCCGGGGCGTTAGCCCCGGGAGCCGCCGGCTTGGGCGAGCCGGGGGTGTCAACCCCCGGGTTCTTCTTCTCCTTCAGCTCGACGGTTCCGGCCTTCCGCGGCCGGATGATGAGCTTGCCGGGCGGGTCGTCGGGGGCGGCCGGGGCCGCCGGCTGGCCGGCCCCCTTCGGCTTGATGACGATCGGCGGCGGGTCGTCGCCCTTCGGCGGCTGGGCCACGAGGACGCCCGCCGGGACGACCACCAGGACCGCGGTGAGCCAGCTCCGCACGGCACGCCCTCCCGCCATGTCGCACCCGGGGTTTGCACCCTGCTTCCGGACCCAGGGCTCCCGCCCTGGGCAACGGACGGCGGCCCCTCCGGGGCGATGACCGTCGTGACGGCCCCCGCCGCGGAGCGGCCGCCGTCCGTAGCCCGACGCGGGAGCGTCGGGGCCCTCAAGCACAACCACCGACGATACCCGGGCGTTGACCGGCCGGCCAGCCGGCCCGCCTGATTATCGGCGTCCCCCGCCCGTCCCATTCACCCCAACTTCCCGGCAGTTTCGCGCCAACCGGACACCCGCCGGGGTAGAATACCCCCGGCACGGACGCCGCCGCCGCGAACAGGGACTATGTTTGCGTAGCCCGGGGTTCCGCCAGCGACGCCACGCCGCGACACCACGCCGACCGCCCCTCAAGACCCCGGGCCGGCTCTCCCCGCTGTCGCGAGGTGTTCCGTGACCCCGGACCCGTTGGCCGCGCACCTCCACGTCGCCCGGTACGGCGACTTCGCCCTGACCGACGCCGTCCGCCCCGGGCCGGGCGTCCCGGTCCTCCCCCGCGAAGGGTATCGCGTCGAAATCTACCGCGACCGGAAGGCCGGGCTGCGGCTGCCGATGCTCTCGGCCGCGGTCTCGGCCGAGCGGGTGTTCGAGACGTTCCTGGCCCTGATCGAGCCGGTCGGGAAGGTCGTCCACGCTGTCTTCGAGTCGAGCCACGGGGCCGGGGCCGACCGCCACCGGGACCTCCGCCGGACCCACATCGACCGGCCGGTCCTGGCCAGCCACTTCTGCGACTTCGAGGAGCTGTTGACCAACGACGGCTGCACCGGGGTGGCGGTGCTGGCGGCCCGCAAGCCGGTCGAGGTCCAGTTCGACGAGCACAAGCTGTTCCACGTCTACGCCCCGGACCTGAAGCCGTTCCGGCGGGTGTTGCGGCGGCTGGGGGTCCGTCGGCGGGAGGTGCTGCCGCTCATCAGCGAGGCCGAGCACCTGCACCACTCGACCGACGAGTACGCCGAGGAGTTCCGCCAGCTCTGCCTGCGGGCCGGCGTCGGCGACACCGACCACGTCTTCAGCGACGAGAGCTGGTAGCGCTTCACGGTCGGAGGCCCGACCGTGAGGGAGGCTCTCGAAGAAGCCCTCCCTCACGGTCGGGCCTCCGACGGAAACCGCCTCACCGCCGCCGCAGCCCCTCGACCCACGCGGCGAAGGCCGGGTCCGGGATCGGCCCGCGGGTGCGGTAGGTGAGCGGCCGGGCGTCCGGGTCAGGCTCGTACCCCGTCCCGATCGTCACGAGCAGGTTATCGGCCTCCATCACGTCCATCGACCCGATCTCGACGTAGACCGGGAAGGCGTCCGCGGCGACGGCCACCCGGTCCGGCCCCCACGACGCCCCGCCGCCGAGGTAAGACGCTAGGTACACGAACGCGAACTCCGTCACCGCCCCGAGCGACTCACCGACCGGGCCGTACTCCTCATCGCCCTCGTAGTCGAGTTGGTGGACCTGGACCGGCGGGTCGGGCTCGGCCATCCGGTCGGCCGGCACCGCCCACAGGATGTCGCCCTCGGCCTGCTCCAACAGGGAAACGACGCCGAGGTTCGGCCAGCCGGCGACGGTCTCGTCGGTGTTGAACGGGTCGCGGAGGATTACGTTCGCCTTGCCCGGGCCGTCGGCGATGTCCAGGGCGAAGGCGATCCACTCCTGGATGGCTGCGGGAAACGCCCGCCCGAGCCGGGCCTCGACCGCGGCCACCTCCGCGGCCCGGCCGCCGGCGTCCGGCATCGGCTCGCCGTACCACCGCTCGACCAGCTCCCGCAGGAGCCGGAACCGGCCCTTTACCCCGGCCGTCGGCCACGGGGCCAGCACCGGCCGGTAGACGGTGCCGTAACCCAGCGCCGCGAGCCAGTCCGCCGAACAGCCGGCCCGGAGTTCGTTCCGGCGGGGCTTGAGCGCCCAGTACCGGTCGGCGTCGGCCGGCAGGGTCCGCATCTCCTCCTCGACGCGGACGAGTTCGGCCCGGGGGTCGTCGCGGTCGTCGAGCCAGTCGGCGTACACCAGCCGGGGCGTCGGGTCGCCCGGCCGGTCGGCGATGGCCGCGAGAAAGGCCGGCTCGTCGGTCATGGGCTCCTCCGGGCGGGGCCGCGGCACAACCCAGACCCACGACCCGCCGGGCTATGCGGAAAGGCTCCGGCCCTGGCTGTTATCTATACAAAAGGATAGTATGTAGCGTCAGGTCCGTTGGGCGGTGGGTTACCGCCCGGCGGAGGTGGTCGGCCGGTAAACCCGTCCGTTGCCGGATACGGTCACGGACGGTCTGGAATGTAAGCCGTGAAGGCGGAATGGCTTGTGGCAAGAAATCCGCCAGACCGTTGCCGGATGGCCGGCGGTAGACCGCCCACAAAAATGTGGCAACCCGTTCATCTGAAACGAGTTCCGGCGGTGCTCACCGTTTGGTGAAAAAACGAAGGGGGGGAGGGGGGGCACACCACCCGTCCGCCCTCCGGGCCTACGGCAGCGGCAGGTCCTTGAACTCGAACGGGACCTCGTGGGTGACCTGGAGCCAGTCGTTGAACACCACCCGGGCCGGCGGCCCGAGCTTCTGGGCCTTGCCCTGCCGGTCCTGCGGCTGGAACATCATCGTCATCGTGACCGACGTGCCGTTGTAGTTCATCCCCTGCTGGAACCCCCGGTACTTCACCCCGGCCGCGTCCACCACCTCGATCCGCTGCCAGGCCGAGTTCATCCAGTTGTAGTCGGTGTTCCCGTTCTCGTCGGTCCCCAGCTTCCGGGCCGTCAGGGTCAGCGTGTACGCCCCGTTCGCTTCGGTCATCCCGTCGAAGTCGACCTCCACCCCCCGCCCGGTGTACTTCTTGGCCTTCACCTTCAGCGGCTCCGGGACCACCACCTCGGGCACCGTCCCGGCCAAGAGCACCACCCCGATCCGCCCCTTGAGTGACGTGATCCTGGTGGCGTCCCGGCCGCCCCGGACGAAGTTCAGGTTCGAGCTGAACATGTACCCCCGGTAGTTCGGGCTGTAGTACGACTGGTGGAAGTGCCGGCCCTGGTTCGGGTCCTTCGGCGGGACCAGCGACGCCCCGGTGTCGTCGGTCGCCGACAGGAGTTCCGCCTGCAGGACCTGGAGGATCGGGTTCTTCGGCTCGGACTGGATGTTGAAGTTCAGGAACAACGACTCCGGCTGCCGGTTCGAGCCGTTCCCCGGCCCGCCCCCGCCGGCGAGCTGGACCGTCTTGTTCGAGGTGATCTGCTGGGCGGCCAACTTGAACGGCCCGGCGTAGGCCACGAACGGGGTCCGCCCGTCCTGGTAGGCGTTCACCTGGATGCCGTCGTCGTCCCCGTTGGGGTACGGCCACAGCCCGGTCAGCTCGCCGGCCTTGTCCATCGCCACCCAGAACGGGGCGTCCTCGACCGCCAGCGAGTACCGCCCCTCGCCCCGGCCGTTGCCCGGTTGCACGTCGATCCGGTAGCCGGTCTGCCTGGCGATCTCCCCGAACAGCTCCCGGGCCGTCTTGTCCTTGACCGCCAGCGTCACCCGCTTGGGCGACACCAGCCGGTCGTGCTCCATCCGCCGGACCATCACCGCCAGCCGGCGGGCGACCTCCGGCCGCTCGGCCGCGGCCAGGGCCCGCCGCAGGTCCGGTAGCGACCTCTCGCCCCGGGCCTCCAGCCCCCGCCCGGCCTTCTCCCGGACCCGGTAGTCGTCCGACCCGAGGTCGGCCACCAGGGCCAGGACGGCCGGGTCGATCGGGGCCTCGACGAACACCTTCGCCGGGGTCCCGGCCTGGGTCACGGGCACCCCGGCCGCGGCCGCCAGCCCGGCCGGGACCG
>JAIEQO010000646.1 GCA_019747655.1 Gemmataceae bacterium
TGCAAGAACCACCTGCGGGCCCGGTTCTGCAACGGGTGCGGGCTGCGGCTGGACGAGGCCCGGGCGACCCGGGACGCCGACGGCCGGGCGAAGCTCCACGCCGACATCGCCCACCCGATCCACAGCCGGGCCCGGGAGGAGGTCCAGGCGGCCGTCGTCCGGGCGTTCTCGGAGGAGAAGGAGCGGGCCAAGCAGCCCGGGTACGTCTGCACCTACGACGACTTCGACTTCGACGCCGACGACCTGCCGGCGACCTACGCCGGGGTGGTGGGCGAGGCGGCCGCGGCCGGCCGGACGGCCAAGCCGCACGGCCCGCACCCGGCCCCGAAGGGGACCCACTTCCAACAGGCGCCGGCCCCGGCGAAGGCCCGGATGGGCAAGGCCGACGACGGGTTCGCCGCCGGGATCGGGTAGCAGATCAGGCGAGCGGGGGGCGTCAGCCCCCTGTTCCTGGTGTGCCGGCCAACAGGGGGGCATCCGCCCCCCTGGTTCCGCGCGCCCGGGGCGTCGGGTACAATCGGGTCAGCCCCCCGGAGGACCGCCGATGACCGCCGCGACCGCCGACCCCGTCGCCCGCGAGGAACTGGACCGGTTCCTCGCCGGCCTGTCCGACGACGAGAAGTGGTACGTCATCGGCAAGCTGGTTCGGCCGGTCCTCAAGGCCGCGACCGCCGGCCCGATCGACGGGGTCTATGCCTTCGAGGACGCCGACGGGACCTGGCTCGGGGACCTCGTCCCGGCCCCCCGGCTTCGGCCCGGCGATCCGACCGAGCTGGCCCCGTGGGACCAAGCCTACCTGGACTCGGTGCCGAAAATCTCGGTGGAGGAGGCTCGACGCCGCCGGGCCGCCTCGACCGAGGCCAGGAAGCGGCAACCCGCCGACCAGAACGGCACGACGGCCGAGGGCGGCCGATGAAGAACCACGTCGACTGGTCGGTCGGCGGGTGCGACGACCTCGACCGGCTCAAGGCCGCCGTGGCCGACCCGGCCGAGATCGACCGACTGGCGGCCCAGGCTGAGGACTGTTTGGCCTGGTATGACGTGCGGAACGACCCGGACACGACGACCAACTGCGGGCCGGTCGACCTCCGGACGGGCCAACTTCGGGTTCCCCACCACACCGCCCGGTCGGTCCGGGTGCCGCCGCTGCGGTTCTACTTCACGATCGACGACCGCCACCACCCGTACATCATCACCATCGTCCGGGTCCGCTGGGTGCTGAGGGTGGGGCGGCCGTAAGTCGCTCACTTCCCGGCCGCGGCCAGGGCCGTCTCCAGGAACGCCGCGAACCGGGCCGGGTCGTTGATCTTCCCCTCGTCGTACACCCCCACCACCTCGACCTTGCCGCCCGCCGTCGGCCGCAGCACCGCGTACAAGGGCAGGGCCGCGTCCCCGAAGGCGGCGACCTGGAACTGCCGGTTGGCGTCCGCCTCCTCGCCCCGCCGGGCCGCCCCGGGGTCCCCGGCGTAGGCCGCCGCCGGCACCTCGTCGGTGTAGAGCTGGACGACCTCGAACCGCCGCAAGAGGTCGGCCACCTCCGGCCGGGGGAACACCGACAGCTCGTTGTACTTGCAGTTGGTACACGTCACCCCGGTGAAGTCCAGGAACACCGGCTTGCCCGTCGCCCGGGCCCGGTCCAGGGCGGCCGGCAGGTCGGTCCCGGCCCGCTCGGTGTCCGGCAGCAGGAACGCCTCGACCCAGGCGTAGACCGCCCCGGCCGGCCGCTGGGCCTTGCCGTCGGCCCCCTTGAACGTCGCCGGCAGGAGGTACACCCCGAGCCCGACGAACAGCAGCGCGAACAGGAGCCGGGGGACGCCGATCCGCGGCCGCTCCTCGTCGTGCGGCAGCCGGTACAGGTTGAACAGGTACAGCCCGCAGGCGACCGCGATGGCCACCCACCCGGCGAGTACCAGGTCGTAGGTGAAGTAGGCCGGCGTGGGCAGGAGCCTCAGCTCGGCCGTCCGGAAGAACTTCAGGGCCGCGGCCAGTTCCAGGAAGCCCATCACCACCTTCACGCTGTCGAGCCACCCGCCGGACCGGGGGAGGGCCTTGAGCAGCCCCGGGACCAGTGCGAGCACGAAGAACGGGGCGGCGAACGCGGCCGCGAAGGCCAGCCCGCCGAACACCTCCCGGGCCGTCGGCACGGAGATGAGCGACCCGCCCGTGTCGGCCGCCGCGATCCCGGCGAACCCGCCCAGGAACGGGGCCACGCAGGTGAAACTGATGACCGTGAACGCCAGCGCCCCGAACATCGTGCCGACCACCCCGCCCTTCGCCTGGCCGGACTGGAACCGGCGGGCGAGGCCGTTGGGCAGGGTCAGCTCGTACATCCCGAAGAGGCTCAGGGCCAGGACCAGGAACAGCCCGCCGAGGACGAGGTTGGTGGCCGGGTGGGCGCTCAGCCAGGCCATGAACTTCAGGAGCGCGAACGCCGACACCCCGAGGACCGTGATGATGGTCAGGCAGTACACCCCGGCCAGCTTGAGCCGCTGGCCGAGCGACCCGCCGGCCTGCTTGAGGAAGATGCTGACGGTGATCGGGATCATCGGGAAGACGCAGGGGGTGACCAGCGAAATCAGCCCCCACAGGGCGGCGGTGGCCAGGAACGCCCACGGCCCGGCCTGTTGCTTGGTCCCCCCGCCGTCGGTCGTGCCGTCGGCCCGGACGAGGTTCTCCCGGACGGCGTTCAGCCCGGCCTCATAAGTCTTGATGTCTTGTGCCGCCTTCCGGGCCGGGTCGCCGGCCGCGGTCGCCTTCGGGGCGGCGACCGGCGGGGCCTCGGTCGGCTTCGGGGCCGGATCGACCGACTTCGGCGGCGGGGCGGTCGCCTCGGGACCGCGACCGGCCGGCAACGGGGGGGCCGGCCCGTCGGCCACGACCAGCTTGACGTCCGGCCACTCGCCCTTGGTGAGCGGGAGGCAACTGTTGGCGTTGCAGACCTGGAGCCGGGTCCCGCCGAAGGTGATCGGCTTGGGCCCCGGGGTGGCCTTCTCGGAGACCTTGGCCCGGAACTCCCACTCGACCGGCCCGGGGTAGTACCGGTCGGTCCCCGGCTCCCCCTCCCGCGGCTTCTCCTTCCACCCGGGCGGGTCGGCCGGGTTGCCGAGGAAGATCACGTCCCCGGCCTTGGGCAGGCTCAGGCTGTTCTTGGCCAGTTGGGTCGGGTCGGGCGGGAAGAACGGGTACGTGTACGCCCCGGGCTTCGGCTCGACCCGGAGCTTGACCGTGACCGCCTCCCCCGGCTTGGCGACCTTGGGCTCGACCTCGACGGAGACGTTGGCGAAGTCGGTGGCCTTGCGGCCCGCGGGCTGGGCCGGGGCGGTCGCGGCGAGGACGAGCAGCGCCCCGAGGGCGAGAATCGGTCGGGTCATGGCGGCCACCGCGCAGAGGTGGGGCGGAACCGGAACGCCCGCGGGGTCCGGCCGCGGGCGTTCGCCTGTTGCCGGCGGGAGGGGCGACGTGCCGGTCTGCCCCGGTGGGCCGGGCCCGTCGCCCGGCCTCGCCCGCCGTCACCGGGGGATAGTGGGTCAGCGGCCAGGGGTTTACACCCCTGGCTACCGTCGGTCGCCGCTCCGCGGCTCGAAGCCCCGGAGTCCCGGAGGGACGACCGAGTGTAGCCCGGGGTGCAAACCCCGGGCACCCTTACTTGTCGGCGACGGCCTTCGCCACCTCGGCGGCGTAGGCCTTCTCGACCTCGACCGCCGGGCCGGGGAGCACCTTCAGCTTGGCCTCGACCGGCACCTTCTTGGGCGGGAAGCAGTTGTTCTTGTCGCACACCATCAGCTTGAACTCGGCCAGCTTCACCGCCGCCGGCCCGGCCGCGGCCTTCGGCGACACCACCGCCTTGCGGGTGAACGTGACCGTGCCCTCGTACTCCCGCAGCTCCTTGATCCCCAGGTCCGGCTCGGCCTTGCTGACGAACCCCTTCGGGTCCTCCACCCCGCCGACGAACACCACCGCCCCCGGGTCCGGGAACTTGATCTGGTTGACCATGCTCCCGGCCTCCTTGTCCGGCTGCTTGAACGGGTAGGTGTGGTAGCCGTCGTTCAGCTCGACGGTCAGCTTCAGGGTGACGGTCTGGCCGGGCTTGGCCTCGGCCGGGTCGAAGGTGGCCTCGACCTTCTTCACCGCCTTCTCGTACCACCCGCCCTTCTGGGCCGACGCCGGGGCCCCCGGCAGGGCCAGGGCGGCGGCGAGCACGGGGGCGACGACGAGCATCCGGCGCATGGTAATGGCCCTTCGGATTGGACCTGGGACCGCGGCCGTCCCGGCCGCTCTTCTGCTGCGACGAACAGAGCGGCCGGGACGGCCGCGGTCCCAGGAGAGTTACTTCTTCTCGCCCTTCGGGGGCTCGACCCCCTTGAGCTTGAGCGTACTCACCTGCTTGGTCGCCAGGTCGACGACCCGGATGCGGTGGGCGTTGGTGTCGGCCACGTACAGCTTGCCGTTCGCGGCCGCCAGACCGGCCGGCTCGCTGAACGCCGGGCCGGTCAGCCACCCGCCGGCCTCGCCCCCGCCGAGGAAGGTGCTCAGGGTGCCGGCCGCCGGGTCGTACACCTTGATCTTGCTGTTGTAGGTGTCGGCCACGTACAGCTTGCCGCCGGCCCAGGCCACCCCGAGGGCGTGCTGGAGCCGGGCCTCCTTCCCGTCCCGGTCGGCCGCCGCCTCGACCCGGCCGGGGCCGTCCACGTCGCCGAACACGAACAGCCCCCGGCCGACCAGCGTTTCGACCGGCCCGCCGGCCAGCGGGACCCGCCGCAGGGCGCTGATCTCGCTGTCGGCAACGTAAAGGAATTTCCCGTCCGACGCCAGCCCGCTCGGCTGGGCGAACATGGCCGACCCGGGCGGGCCGTCGCCGATGTTCTCCCGCCCGTTCCCGGCGAACGGGACGACCTCGTTCGTCTTCGGGTCGAGCACCCAGAGCTGGTGGTGCCCGGCCATGGCGATGTAGAGCTTGCCGTCGGCCAGCAGCAGGTCCCACGGGCTGTTCAGGCCGATGCTGGTGGCCGGGACGGGCTTGGCCAGCCGGCGGGTGTTCGGGTCGCCCTCCTGCTTGCCGTTCCCGGCCACCGTCTTGACCGTCCTGGCCTTCAGGTCGAGCGCCCGGATCGAGTGATTCTTGCGGTCGGCGACGTACAGGGTGTCGCCGGCGAACGCCATCCCCTGCGGGTCGTCGAACCGGGCCGCGTCGAACGGGCCGTCCTGGAACCCGGGCTGGCCGGCCCCGGCCGTCATCAGGTGGTTGCCGTCGAGGTCGGTGACGACGACCCGGTGGTGGGTGCTGTCGGCGACGGCCAGCCGGTTCCCGGCCGGGTCGACGGCCACCTTGCCGGGGAAGAAGAGGGGCGTGTCCGGCCGCTCCCGGAACTTGGCCAGGTCGAACCGCAGGGGGGTCTCGTTCAGCGTCTTCGCGGCCTTCCCCTCGGCCACCAGCTTGGCCACCACCGCGTCCAACAGCTCGTAGTTCCCCTCCCCGCTGACGTACCCGACCAGCCGCCCCTCGGGGTCGATGACCACGAACGACGGCCACGAGTCGACCCCGAACCGGTCCCAGATCTTCCGGTCGGCGTCGTTGACGACCGGGTGTTGAATCTCGTACCGGGCGACCGCCTTCTTGATGCTGGCCGTGTCCTTCTCGTTGTCGAACTTCGGCGAGTGGACCCCGACCACCACCAGCTCGTTGGCGTACTTCTTTTCCAGCCTGTGCAGGTCCGGCAGGATGTGGATGCAGTTGATGCAGCAGAGGGTCCAGAAGTCGAGGACGACGACCTTCCCCTTGAGGTCCCTCTTGATCGACAGCGGGCCGCCGCTGTTGAGCCACGCCACCCCCCCGTCCAGGTCCGGGGCGGCCGGCCGCTGCTTCGGGTCCCGCAGGGGCGGCCCGGGGTCGGCCGGGGGCTCGGCTTTGGCGGCCGGGTCGTCCTTCCCCTTCGGCTCGTCGGCGGCCCGGTTCGGGCCGGGGAGGACGAGCAGCCCGAAGGCCGCCAG
>JAIEQO010000326.1 GCA_019747655.1 Gemmataceae bacterium
ATCCGGAGCCCCGGAGGGGCGACCGCCGGTAGCCAGGGGCGACAACCCCTGGTCTGCTTCCACCATCCGAACGGAATTCGCTATGAGGATCGCCGTCCTCGGGGCGGCCGGGCAACTCGGCCGGGACCTCGTCCCCCGGCTGGCCGGGGAGGTCCTGCCCCTCACCCGTGCCGACCTCGACCTCGCCCGGCCCGAGACGATCGCCCCGGCCCTGGACCGGGTTCGCCCGGCGGTGCTGGTCAACTGCGCCGCCTTCAACTTCGTCGACAAGGCCGAGGCCGAGCCGGACGCGGCCTTCGCCGTCAACGCCTGGGGCGTCCGCGAACTCGCCCGGGCCTGCCGCTCGGCCGGCACCAAGCTCGTCCACGTCTCCACCGACTACGTCTTCGGGCTCGACGCCGCCCGGACGACGCCCCTCGCCGAGGACGACCCACCCGGGCCGGTGAGTGTTTACGGGCTGAGCAAGCTGGCCGGCGAGTACGTCGCCCGGGCCGCCGACCCCGCCAACCTCGTGGTCCGTACCTGTGGCCTGTACGGCGTCTGGGGGAGCGGCGGGAAGGGCGGGAACTTCGTCGAGACGATGCTCCGGGTGGCCGGGCAGGGGAAGCCGCTGCGGGTCGTTCACGACCAGCGGTGTACGCCGACGTACACCGCCGACCTCGCGGACGCGATCGCGGGCCTGATCCGGGCCGGGGCGTCGGGGCTGGTCCACGTCACCAGCGGCGGCGACTGCTCGTGGTACGAGTTCGCGGCCGAAATCTTCCGCCAGGCCGGCGTCGCGGCCGACCTGACCCCGATCACCAGCGGCGAGTTCGGGGCGGCCGCCCGCCGGCCGGGGTACAGCGTCTTGTCGAACGCCCGGCTGGTGGCCGCTGGCGTCCCGGCACCCCGGCCGTGGCCCGAGGCCCTGGCCGCGTACCTCGCCGAGCGGCGGAACAAGCCCGCGTAGGACCGCCGACCGGGCTACCCCCCATCGCCCCCGGGCTGGTAGACTGGCGCCGTCTCGCCCGGAGCCCACGTCGATGCGTCGGTGGTCGGCCCTCATCCCGGTCGCGGTCCTGCTCGGCGTCGGCCTCGGGGCCGGCGTCTGGGCCGTCTGGTCCCGCGGCGACGACGGCCTGCCCGACCCGCTTCCCGTCCCGGCCGGCGACCAGGAGATCGCCTGGCTGCACACCACCACCGGCGGGGACACCTGGGCCCTGTTCGTCATCGGGCTGAAGCGGACCGAGATGCCGGTCGACGGCCAGCCGTCCGGGCTCACCGTCGACGACTCCCGGGCCTTCCCGGAGCAGTCCACCGCCGTCCCGGAGGTCGTGGTCAGCCGGGCCGGGGTCGCCGGCCGGCTCCGCATCCGCTGGTACAAGCTGTCGGCCGGGGCGACCACCGACCAGTGGGTCCGGGCCCTGGCCGGCCGCGACCCGGCCCCGCTGGCCATCCTCGGCGGCTCGACCAGCGACCGGGCTTATGACCTGGCCGTCGCCCTGGAGCGGCAGACCGAGTGGCGGGGTGACCGGCCGCTCCTGTTTCTGACCACCGCCACCCTCGACAACGTCTACCCGCCGAACCCCCACCCGGACGACCACCCGCACCACTCGGAGCTGCGGAACCTGCTCGACCTCTACCCCGGCCGGTCGTTCCGGTTCTGCTTCAGCAACGCCCAGATGGTCCGGGCCGTCACCGACTTCGTCCTCCAAGACCCGACCCTCCGCCCCGGGCCGACCGGCTACCCCGGGCTGCACCTCGCCCTCGCCGCCGCGGCCGGGCCGTGGGCGACCTTCGGCGACCTCGCCGACCTCACCCGCGGGCCGACCGTCTTCCCGCTGGAGTGGCAGGACGACCCGTACTCCGGCGACCTGTACAACCAGTTCCGCGAGTACCTGTACGCCACCCTGAGCGGCCCCGGCGGGTCGCTCGGGCCGCCCAAGATCGTCAGCGACCCGGCGTTCTCGATCCCGTTCAGCGTCGGTGGGTTCTCCCGGCCGAACGCCGGCGAGCTGGCCGCCGTCCGCGCCATCCTCCGCGACCTCCCGCCCCCCGGCGAGCGGTCGCTGGTGGTCGTCCCGACCGTCAGCGGGCCGGCCCGGCGGGTGCTCCTGGCCCTCGCGGAGCGGGTGCCGCAGGCCGGGCGGCGGCTGGTGGCCGTCAACGGCGACGGGGCGTCGGCCAACACCTACTTCCGGGACGCCGAGTGGGCCTGGCCGGCCCGGTCGATCCCGATCCCGATGGTCTTCTTCACCCACGACCACCCGTTCGGGTGGGACGCACCCGGCGACCCGGCCCCGCCCGGCTACCGGCTGGTCCCGAAGAACACGACGGAGGAGGTCCGGCTGGACACGACCATCGGGCGGATCGTGGCCGACGCCGTGTTTCCGCCGGGGTCCGGCCGAATCGCCGACCGGGCGGACGAGGTGGCGGCCCGGCTGCGGGACCGGCCGGACCGGTTCTTCGACGCCCGGGGCAACCGCCGGGGCGAGTCCGGGGAGTACGTCGTGGTCGTCCGCCCGACCACCCGGTACGGCGACCTGACCCCCGGGGCACCCCGGCCCGAGGCGGTGATCGAGGTCTACCGGCGGGCGGCCGCCGGCCGGACCTGGCGGCCGGTCCCCCAGCCGAACGGCAAGCCGGTCGAGGTCCTGCCCGAACGGCCCGACGACCGGGGGACGCCCGAATGACCCCGGCGACCCCCGACCCGTCCTTCTCGCTGCGGCCCTACGTCGCCCGGCTGGCCCTCCTGGTCGGGCTGTGGATGGTCCCGTTCCTCTGGCTCGGGTGGGACCTGTACGCCCGCGGCGACCTGGCCCGGCAGACCGACCAGGCCGACCTGCGGGAGTGGCTGGACGAGACCCGGGTGTTCCGCAAGACGCTGCCGGACCTGGTCCGGGAGTACGCGGCCGCGGCCCCCGACCCGGCCCGGTTCCGGGCCAAGCACGACGAGTTGTCGGCCCACCTCGCCGCGATGGCCGAGCCGACCCGGAAGTACGCCGGCAAGCTGCCGCTCTTCCCGGACGTGTATACCATCGCCGTCTACGTCCCCGACTCCGCCCCGCCGCCGGGCCGGGACGCCCACCCGGGTTGGGCTTCGCCGCTGCCGCGGCCCGGGGCCGACGCGAAGGAGCGGGTGCGGGTGCTGGAGTACCCGGCCGGCGGCGGGGCGGCGCTGATCCGCTGCGAGTACCGGGCCCACTCGAACAACCGGTTCGAGCAGGAGCAGAAGGAGCGGCGGTATCTCCAGATGGCCGCGGTCGGGCTGATGCTGGCCGCCGGCGGGACGGCGATCGTGCTGGTCGTGCGGTTCCTGGGCCGCAAGCGGCGGCAGTTGGCGAACGAGCGGGACCGGGACCGGGAGCTGACCGAGGCCCGGGTGCGGGCGGCCGACGCCCGGGCCGAGGCCGAGCACCGGGAGCGGGAGGTGGCCGAGGCCAAGGCGGCCGCGGAGATGCGGGCGGCCGAGGCCGAGCGGGCGGCCCTGGAGCTGAAGTCGCAGCTGTACGCGAACATCGGGGTGATGGCCGCCAGCTACGCCCACAACATCAAGAACCTGCTGGTCCGCCCGAACGACCTGCTCGTCCGCTGCGCCGAGGCCGACGGGATGACCCGCGAGCAACACGGGATGCTCCAGGAGGTGCGATCGAGCCTCGGCACCGTCACCGAACGGCTGCAACAGATTCTGCGGACCGTCCGCCGCGACCCGAGCCGGGCCGAGATGACCCGGCTGGACCTCGGCGACCTCGTCCGCGAAGCCGTCCGGACTTGGGCCGAGACCGCCCGGGACAAGTGGAAGGTGGTGGTGACGGCGGACATCGCCCCCGGCCCGCTGCCGGTCAGCGGCGACCTGTCCCACCTCCAGCAGGCGATCGAGAACCTGATAACGAACGCCCGGGACGCGACGTTCGAGATGCGGAACCACCTGCGGGAGGAGGCCCGGGCCGCCCCGGGGCTCGACCCGGCCGCCCGCCGCCAGCGGCTGATCGACGCCGCCGCCTGGAAGGGGGAGGTTCGCCTACGGGCGTACCCGGACGGGGACGCGGCCGTGCTGGAGGTCCGGGACAACGGGGTCGGGATGACCGAGGAGGTGCGGGCGAAGTGCCTGACGACGCACTTCACCACCAAGCGGGACAACGCCCTGTACGAGGGGTACAGCGCCGGGATGGGCCTGGGGCTGTCGTTCGTGGCGGTCGTGCTCGACCACCACCGGGCGACCCTGGAGATCGACTCGGCCCCGCTCAAGGGGACGACGTTCCGCGTCCGGCTGCCGCTTACCACCGAACAGGAAGAAGCCGCACGATGAAGACAGGAGACGCACGATAAAACATTTAAATTGTTTTGATCGTGCGTCTCCTGTCTTCATCGTGCGGCTTCTTCTTCGGCGGCCTGGGGTAACTGCCAGTCGATCGGCTTCCGGCCGGCCGCCTCCAAGGCGGCGTTGATCGTGGAAAACGGCTTGCTCCCGAAGAACCCGTTGTGGGCCGACAGCGGCGACGGGTGGGTGCCCTTGACGACGACGTGCCGGCCGGCGTCGATCAGCTTTTCCTTCTTCTGGGCGTAGGCCCCCCACAGCAGGAACACGACCCGCCGGTCGGAGGCGTTGACCGCCCGGATGGCCGCGTCGGTGAACTTCTCCCACCCCTTGTTGGCGTGCGAGTTCGGCTGGTTCGCCCGGACCGTCAGGCAGGCGTTCAAGAGGAGTACCCCCCGCTTCGCCCAGGTGGCCAGGTAGCCGTGCCGGACCGGCTTGGCCCCCACGTCGTCCTCCAACTCCCGGTAGATGTTCCGCAGCGACGCCGGCAGGGCCACCCCCGGGCGGACGGAGAAGCACAGCCCGTGGGCGACGCCCGGGGTCGGGTACGGGTCCTGGCCGAGGAGGAGCACCTCGACGTTTTCCAGCGGCGTGAACCGGAAGGCGTTGAACGTGTCCTGTTCGGTCGGGAAGACGGGGTGGGCGGCCCGCTCGGCGGCGACGAACCGCTGGAGGTCGGCCCAGTACGGCTGGCGGGTCTCGGGCTCCAGGGCGGCCAGCCACGACGCCGGCAGGTCGGGCGGCAGGCCGGGCACGTCGGCCGGGCGAACCGCCGGGGCGGCCGGGGTGTCGAACAGGGACGGGGTCTCGGCCGGCGGGGACTTCTTCCGGGCCATCGCGGGTGCCTCCGGGGGTCGCAGGTAGTCTACCCGCCGGGGGAGAGAACCGCAGTGTCGGTGGCCGGGCCGGGAAACCCCTTGCCAACCCCGCCCGGGCGGGTATAGATTGAAACAGTCCTCGCGGACGACGTGCCCGTAGCTCAACTGGATAGAGCGTCGGCCTCCGGAGCCGAAGGTTACAGGTTCAACTCCTGTCGGGCATACTCTCCTCCTCATCCCGTCGGACCGTCCCGCTCGCCCGTCCCCCTGGCCGCCACGACGGCCGGGGCGCGTCCCGTTCCGCCCGGCACGTTCTAGACCCCCGCAGCGGGCCGCTCACGAGGTCGTGCGATGATCCCGGTCGTCGGCGTCGGGGGCGGGGGGCACGCCCGGGTGGTGATCGACATCCTCCGCCGGCAAGGCGTATACGACCCGGTCGGGGTCCTCACCGCCGACCCCCAGACCTGGGGCGGGGCCGTCCTCGGCGTCCCGGTGCTCGGCGGGGACGACCTGCTGGCCGGGCTGCCGGCCCGGGGGGTCGGGCACGTGTTCCTCGGGTTCGCCGGGGTGCGGCTGTTCCCCGCCCGGATTCGACTCGCGGCCCGGGTCCGGGAGCTGGGCCTCCGGGTCGTCACCGCCGTCCACCCGGCGGCCGCGGTGGCCGGGTCGGCGGTCGTCGGGGACGGGGCGACGGTCATGCCGGCCGCGGTCGTCGGCCCGGCCGCCCGGCTCGGGGCCGACGTGATCGTCAACTCCGGGGCGGTCGTCGAGCACGACTGCGACCTCGGGGACCACGCCCACGTCGCCCCGGGGGCGGTGCTGGGCGGGGGGGTGCGGGTCGGGCCGGGGGCCCACGTCGGGCTCGGGGCCCGGGT
>JAIEQO010000424.1 GCA_019747655.1 Gemmataceae bacterium
GCACGTCGGCCAGGGTGAGGCCGGCGAACCCCAGGGCCCCGACCCGGAGCACGTCCCGGCGGGCGATCCGGCCGCGGTCCCAGGACGGAAGCGAACCCGGGCCGCCCGGCCCAACCCGCCACGCTACCGCGCGGCCCCGGCGGCCGCAACCGCATAAACTACCGGGTACTCGCCCCGGGGACCCTCTCCGATGCCGGACGCCGCCGTCGCCGACCCGCCGACTGTGGAAGCGGGTCAGGGGGCTGACGCCCCCCGCTCGCCCGAACAAGTCGAAGGGCCGACGCCACCCGCTCGCCAAGAAGCACCCGCGAACCTGAACGACCTGGCCGAGCTGGCCGGCGGGTTCATCCACGACCTGAAGAACCACCTCGGGACGCTCTCGCTCAACCTGCAACTCTTGGCCGAGGACTTCGAGGCGCCGCAGTCGCCGCGGGAGCGGAAGGCCCTGGACCGGGTGACCAAGCTCCACGCCGAGTGCCGCAAGCTGGCCGACCTGGCGAACGACTTCCTGCGGTTCGCCCGGGCCCAGAACCCGGCCGTCCGGCCGGTGTCGCTCGACGCCGTCGTCACCCGGATGATCGACTTCCTGGCCCCGACCGCCCGGGCGGCCGGGATCGAGGTCCACTGGTTCCCGGCCCCCGGGCTGCCGCCGGTCCTGCTCGACCGCGACCTGTTCGAGCAGGCCCTCCTGAACCTGATGCTCAACGCCGAGCAGGCCATGCCGGACGGCGGGACGCTCACGCTCGTCGGAAGAGTGGAAAGTGTGAGTGCGAGTGTGAGCGAAGACGGGGCGGCGGATGGTTTTCTGCCTTCTCCTCATACTCATACTCACACTCGCACTCACACTGTCTGCCTGGACGTGATCGACACCGGCTGCGGGATGAGCCCGGACGTGCTGGCGAAGGCGTTCCGGCCGTTCCACACGACCAAGAAGGGCGGCCACGGGCTCGGGCTGGCGACCGCCCGGAAGGTGGTCGAGGCCCACGGCGGGACGATGGAAGTCCAGAGCGAGCCCGGCCGGGGGACGAAGTTCACCATCCGCCTGCCGGCGGCCGGCTGAGGCGGTCAGGGGAGAAGATCGCCCCAGTAACAGAACGAGAAAAAAATCCTCCGGGCGGGATTGACAACCAGACAAAGAGCGAGATAATCCCCACCAGTTCCTGGATCACTCATTCAGCATGGAGAAGGCTCATGATGCGGAGGTTCGCACACTACGCCACCGTATGCCTCGCCTTGCTCGTTACGGCGGCGACCGCACAGGCCCAGATCGTGGCCATCATCGTACCGGCTGCTACGACGAATACTACGCCCCAGTTCGGCAACCAAATCACCCCACTGGGCAGCTACAACCTCCAAGGCGATAACACCACAACGTTAACGTTCAGGAAGATCGAGGTGCAGATTCTGAAGCGGAACGCCAACATGGAGTTCGAGGTTTACAACAATCTCCAGCCGCAGGGCGCGATGGTAACCGGCAACAACTACTCGGCGGCACCGTACATTAATCTGCCGGCGGGTACGTACAAGATCAACAACACCCTCTTTTACACGCAGTCGGTCAACCA
The DNA here is from genome assembly GCA_019747655.1 of Gemmataceae bacterium. GTDB lineage: Bacteria > Planctomycetota > Planctomycetia > Gemmatales > Gemmataceae > Urbifossiella. The sequence continues at coordinate 1,566 of JAIEQO010000424.1, forward strand.
AGGTGCCCCGATGAATAAAGAGACCACGTCCAGTCAAACGTTTACATTTCCCTAGCCACATGCAGGGGCGTTGGTAGTGTCTCGACCTGTTGAGGGATCACGCACATGGAAGGGCGTAGGGGCAAGTCACTGATCGAGGTACTGGTTGCTATCGGCATCCTGTCGACGCTACTCGCCCTGCTGTTGCCCGCGGTAATGAAGGTTCGTGCGCACGCACAGGCGGTGGCCGAACAGAACAACGAACGACAGATAGTGATGGCGATGCATCACTATGCATCGGACTTCAGCAGCCGAATCCCCGGCCGACGGGTACACCCGATCAATTCGTATGACAACACTTCCCCTCTGGTCAATATCCTGCCGTATGTAGGTTATCCCGTTCCGGATAGTCTGCCGCGTGGGGCCTATCCGGTAGTGAAACTGTATCTGTCCCCGACTGACCCGGCGGTGGGCGGGTTGCCCATCAACACGACCTACGGGCCAACATGTTACGCGGTCAATCAACAGGTATTTGGTGGCGACCCGACACTCACTGCGTCGATCCCAGACGGATTATCCAATACTATCGCGTTGTCCCAGCGGTACCTCGTAAGTTACTTTGTCTACGGCAACACCCGCGGTACCTTGCGGACGACTTACACCTACATCGAGCCAGTACCCTACAACGATCCTTCACAGATTGCGAATGCAAACTACCACAGCGGCACCTTCGCCGACCCGCTGTATTTCGACGCCTTGCCCGTAATAACTCCGAACAGCACCCGCTCCTCGCTCGGCGGAGCGACCTTCCAGACTGCCCCCATCCCGACGGACGCGGATAGTCGGCTTGTTCAAGCGACGCAGTCGAGCGGGCTGCTCGTGTGCATGTTCGACGGGAGCGTGCGGCGTTATTCTCCGTCGGTCAGTGAGCAAGTGTTCTGGTCCGCCGTCACACCTGACGGTGCAGAGGTGGCGACTGAGTAAGCGGCCGGATTCCAGGAGGGAGACTCGGTGTTCCGCAACATGTTACCCCTGTTAACTACCCTCGTGCTGGTAGCATCGCTCTTCGCCGGCGGCTGTGGCCGTGCCAAGTTGCCGTCCGAGATCGACGTATCCGGGGTCGTTTTGAAAGACGACGGCCAGCCCTTTCCGGGCGTTCACGTTACATTTTGGCCGACGACCGACACCGCGAAGTTTCAGACGCTCCCGTACGGCATGACCGACCTGTCTGGCAAGTTTGACCTGCGGATGGCCGATCCGGCGAAGCCTGGCATCCCCTCGGGTGTCTATAAAGTTACCCTGACGGCCTTACCCGGGACGAGTAAAGATTTGATTCCCGAGAAGTACCGGAATCTGGACACGACCCCCTGGGAGGTCGTCGTGCAAGGCGAGCCGGTCATGCAGGTCACCCACAGGATAAACCAATAGACGGTTGCCGGCGGACCCGGCCGTGACCGGGGCCGCCGCGGCGGGGCCTACTCGATGATCGCCTGGGCGACGGCGTTCTCGAAGTCCCGTTGCAGCTCGTACCCCGGCGTCTGGATCATCAGCACGGCCACCAGCTTCTCCTTCGGGTCGACCCAGAAGTGGGTGCCGAACGCCCCGTCCCAGCCGAAGCTCCCGGGCCCCCGCCGGGTCCCGGCCTTGGCCCCGTCCAGGACCACCTCGACCGTCATCCCGAACCCCATCCCCTCCTTCCGGCCGAGCTGCCCGGGGAACATCCCGCCGACCAGGTTCGACCCGAACAGGTCGACCGACCGCGGGCCGAGCAGCCGGCTGCCGTTCAGCTCGCCGCCGCCGCCGAGCATCTGGCCGAACCGCCACAGGTCGGCCGCCGTGGCGGTCAGCCCGCCGGCCCCGGACTGGTACGTCTTGTTGGCCAGGAAGGCGAACGGCGGGGCCTTCTCCAGCTTGTCCCCCGACCGCCGGTAGATGGTGGCCAGCCGGCCCTCCTTCGCCTCCGGGACGACGAAGTGGGTGTCGGCCATCCCGAGGGGGTCGAAGACGCGGCCCTTGAGGAAGTCCTCGAACCGCTGGCCGGACGCCACCTCGACCACCCGGGCCAGGGCGTCGATCCCGGCCAGCCCGCTGTACCGCCACTTGGTCCCCGGCTGGAAGTCGAGCGGGACCTTGGCCACCCGGGCGACGTACGTCTCCAGGGTGTCGCCGTCGCCCGGCATGAGGGCCCCCTGGGCGGCCGTCTTCGACCCCGGCCCGTTGGTCCCCAGGCCGGACGTGTGGGTCAGCAGGTCCTGGATGGTGACCGCCCGGTCGGCCGGGACCAGCTCGGTCTTCCCGTCCTTCTCGACGGCCACCTGCTGCCCCTTGAACTCGGGGATGAACTTGGACACCGGGTCGTTCAGCCGGACCTTCCCTTCCTCCACCAGCATCATGATGGCCACCCCGGTCACCGGCTTGGTGGTCGAGGCGAGGCGGAACAGGGCGTCCGTGGCCATCGGCCGCTTGGTCTCGACGTCCATCAGCCCGTGGGCCTGGTGGTGGGCGACCTTCCCTCGCCGGGCGACCAGGGTGACGGCGCCGGAGACCTTGTTGTCCTTGACGGCCCGGTCCATCAGGGCGTTGATCCGGCCGAGCCGGTCGGACGACAGGCCGACCTCCTCCGGCTTGGCGGTGGGCAGCGACGGCGGGGCCGGCTGGGCCGGGCCGGCGGCCGGGACGAGGAGCAGGGCGGCGGGGACGACGACGAGGCCCCACAGGGGGGCGCGGGCCGGGGGCCGGGGCACGGGGAGGACTCCGGGGAGGTGGGCGGGCGACGCCGGCTATCGTAGCCCCGGCCCCCGGGCCGACCATGCCCGGTCACCGCACGTCGAACGGCGTCGGGTCGAGGGCCATCCGGCCGTCCTTGCCGGCGGCGATCATGATGACCTCGCCGAGCCGGCCGGGGGCCTTGCCCTTGAACCCGACGTTCTCGTGCCAGTAGACGATCCGGTAGTTCCCGGCCGGGGCGTCCTTGATCTCGAACCGGCCCTCGTCGTCCGTCACCGCGTAGTACGGGTGGTCGAACACCCGGCAGTACCCGCCCATCCACGGGTGGGCGGTACACTTGAACGGGATCGGCGCCGCCTCGGCGGCGAGGGGCATCGGGAAGGTGTGGGTGCCCTTGGCCGGGATGTTGACGTTGAAGTTCCCGTTGTTCGCGCTGACCCAGAAGAAGTTGTGGACGACGGCCGAGTTGTTGGCCACCTCCACCGTGTCGCCGACCCGGGCCGTCAGGATGTGCGGCTCGAACAGGCAGCAGGGCTGGTCGACCACCGCCTTCTTCGGCTTCCGGTTGGCGTCCGCGGGGTGGACCTCGTTCGCGGCGAACGCGGCCTTCGGGTTCGGGTTGTTCGGCCGTAGCCAGACCACCACGTTCTGCACGCCCCGGGTCTTAGGGTCGACGATCACCGACTCGTCGAGGACGGGCACCTTCGGGCAGACCGGGACGTTCGCCGGGACGGCCACCGCCTTCCGGGCCGGGACCGGGACGCCGTCCGGCAGCACCACCCGCCCCTTGATCGTGACCCACGCCGGGGGCGGCGGCTGGCCGCCGGCCGCGGCGGCGAGAAGGGCGAGGAGGACGAGCGGGCCGAGGAGCCGCATGGGAGGACTCGCTTGATTTCCTGGGACCGCGGCCGTCCCGGCCGCTCTTCAACGGCCTGACGAAGAGCGGCCGGGACGGCCGCGGTCCCGGGGGGCTCTACGGGATGTCGATCGGGAGCGGCCCGAGGTCGCCCGATGTCGGCACCTCGACCCGCCGGCCGGGCCGCTCGCCGGTCCGCTCGTGCCACACGGCCAGCCGCCACGCCCCGGCCGGAACGCCGGCGATGGTGAACCGCCCGGCCTCGTCCGTGACCGCGAAGTACGGCTGGTCGAACGCCCAGACGGTGCCCTCCATCCACGGGTGGATGCCGCACCGGAACCGGTCGGGCGTCCGCCCCGCGGCGAGCGGCCGGCCCGGGGCGTGGGCCTGGCCCGCCGGCAGCAGGACGTTGAACGCCGAGCCGTAGCGGACGTTGTGCGGGGCCGGGTCGGCGTTCGCGAAGCGGACGGTGTCGCCGGCCCGGGCCGCGACCACCCGCGGGACGAACCGGAAGCCCCGGGCCTCGACGACGTGCTCCCGCGGCGGGGCCGAGCCGACGGCGGGCGGGGCGTCGCCGTCCGGCCGGAGCCAGACCACGGCGTCCGCCACCCCGCGGGTGTCGGGGTCGATCAGCAAGTCCTCGAAGAACCGCGGGCCGGTTGAGAAGACGAGCGCCTCGTCCTTGACCCAGCCGGTCCCGCGGGGGAGCGGGCGGGGGGCCGGGACCGGGCGGTCGGCCGGGACCACCACCCGGCCGGTGAGCGTGGTCGGCCGCGTGGTCGGCTCGGGGGTGGCGACGGGTTGGACCAGCGGGGCGTCGGGCGATGCGAACCCGGCCGCCAGCCCGCCGGCCAGCAGCACGGCGGCCGCGGCC
>JAIEQO010000289.1 GCA_019747655.1 Gemmataceae bacterium
CGCTGGGCGAGCTGCTCAACCAGGTGACGGCCGACGACCTGATCGAGTTCGGGATGATCCCGGAGTTCGTCGGCCGGCTGCCGGTCCTGGCCCCGCTCGACCCGCTCGACGAGGAGGCGATGATCCGCATCCTGACCGAGCCGAAGAACGCCCTGGTCCGGCAGTACCAGAAGCTGTTCGAGATGGAGGGGGCGGAGGTCGAGTTCGAGTCCGGGGCGCTGAAGGAGATCGCCAAGCTGGCGAAGGCCCGGGACACGGGCGCACGGGGGCTGCGGTCGATCGTCGAGGAGGCGATGACCGACGTGATGTACGACCTGCCGGACCTGGAGCACAAGGGGAAGTACGTCATCACCCCGGACGTGGTCCGGGGCGAGCGGAAGCTGTTCGAGAAGGACAAGAAGCCGGGCAAGAAGAGCGCGTAGGGTCACACACGCCGTAACCAGGGACGGTCCTCGCATGGCGAAGAAGCTGTTGGCCCGGGGGCCGAAGCCGGCCCCCGAACTTTTCCAGGACGACGCCCCGCCCGAATCCACCGGCGGGGAGGTTGTGATTCTCCCCCCGGCGGATGCGGCCGACACACTCCGGGCGGTCAAGGACCGCGTCACCGTCACCCACCTCGACCCGTGGTACAACAAGGGGTACGGTGGGGCCCGGGACGACTACGACGACTGGCTGGCCGGCATCATCGAGCTGGCCGCGAACGTCTCCGACCACGTCTACGTCTGGGGCTTCCCCGAGATCATCTACCGCCAGCTCGACCGGCTCCCGGTCGGGCTGTCGCTGGTCGCCTGGCTGACCTGGTATTACCCGAACTGCCCGTCGGTGATCCGCGGCTGGCGGTCGGCGCAGTACACCTGCCTGCACCTGGCCCAGGCCGGGGCCAAGCTCTACCCGGAGCACTTCCTGAACGAGGCCCAGTTGGCCCGCAAGGCCGAGGGGAAGCTGCGGTACATGCCCGGCCCGCCGAGCGTGATCGCCGAACCGCTCATCATCGGCTTCGTCGGCAAGAACGAGCAGGTGGGCCACCCGTCTCAAAAGCCGGAGAAGGTCATAGGCCCGTTGATCCAGATGACCACCCGGCCGGGGGACACGGTGCTCGACCCGATGTGCGGGTCCGGGACTACCGGGGCCGTCTGCCGCCGGCTGGGGCGGAAGTCGGTCCTGTGCGACATCTCCGAGGAGTACACCGTGATGACCGAGAAGCGGCTCGGGGTCACTCGCCGAAGAACGACCTGAGGAAGTCGTACACGGCCCGCTTGTCCTGGTCGGACGCCGCCTGAACGATGGCGTAGACGTTGAGTTTGCCTGTGCGGTGGTCCCAGAAGTTCTTCTTCATGACCTGGTGCCGCCCGCACAGCGCCTGCCACTCGTCCGGGTCGTCGGGGTTGATGTTCGGGTTGATGGAATGCGGCGTCTTGTGGTCCGGGGTCAGCTTGACCGTCCCGCCCCCGACCGGGTCGGACTCGCCGGCCCTGAGCCCGCACCGGCGGCCGTCCTCCTCCCACTGGCAGGCGTCCCCTGCCCGTCGGCGTACCTCGGTCCACGTCGGGGCGGCGATCTTCACCCGCTTCCCGGCGACCGGCCCGGGTGTCGCGCTGACCAGCCGGTACTCCGATACCCTCAGTTCTTGCGTGTCCCGGAACGATTGGATGTTGTAGCCATAGTCGGTGCGGAGTTCGGAGAGCCGCTGGTGCCAGTTCTCTGGCACCTTCTTCGTCTTCGGATCCCTGGCAACCTGTTGGATTTGCTCCCGGGTGACGACACGCCCGACGTTGGTCAGGAAGAGCTTGAGGATCCGCTGACGAACTGACCCGGAGGACTTCTTGGCCATCGACCCGCCCTCGTGGAGGTTACGGGTCGTATCGGCCGGGCCCGGGCGGGCGGTTGAGCCGGTGGCCACCTCGCTTCGGGGCCTCCGGCAGGTGGACCGTCGGTCTGGGATGTGTATGGTGGGGGCGGCAAGCCCGGCTGCTGGACGGGTTCCTATAATCCTTACGAAACACTCACGCCCGCCGGGTCGGACGGTCCCGTCCGCCCCGCCGCGGGCTCTTCCCATTGGCGGTCGGCCATGACCGACGACCTGACGCGGGCACTCGCTCGGCTCTCCGGCTATTTGGAACCCCGGCTGCGGGCCGACCCGGAGTTGCGGGCCGTCGTCGCCGGGTTGGCCCGGGCGGTGGCCGATTGGGCGGCTGACCTCGGACCGGCACTCGCCGACCCGATTGCCCCGGCGGCCGCCGCCCCGCCCCCGCCAGCCGCCCCCGTTGCACTGCCCCCGCCCCCGCCGGTCGTGCCGATCTCCCAGCTCCCGCCCCTGCGGATCGGGTACACCCCGCCCCCGGCCTTCCCGACCCCGCCGCCGGACACCACCACCGACCGGGAACTCGACCTCGTCCCGCTCCCGCTCGTCGCCGACCGGTGCCGGGTCAAGGGGGAGGCCTGCCGGCTGGTCGCCCGCCGGTTCGGGGAGCTGGACGGGGCCCGGGACGCGGCCGCCGAGGCCGACGTGCAGCGGCGGGCCGCCCGGCTGCCGGACTGCAAGCTGTGGATGCTCGACCGGGACCCGGTGGTCGCCCTGCCGCGGGCCTGGGACGACCTGGCCGGGGCGTTCGCGGTGGCCGCCGACGCCGCCCTCTTGCTGCACGCCTGGGAGGAGTCGGCCGGGCCGCTGGCCGACCGGCACGCCGGGCGGGTCCTCGGGCTGGCCGCCGAGGCCCAGTCCACCCTCCTGTACGCGGTCGCCGACGTCCGGGACGTGAAGGTCGACTTCGACCAGGTGCAGCTGTTCGCCCACGTCCGGTCGGTCGCCCGGGACCGCCAGGTCTTCGTGCCCAAGTACCTGAAGCGGGAGGACCGGGCCCGGCCGGAGGCGTGGCCGGACGTCAGCCGCCGGGTGGGCGAGCAGGCGACCCAGTTCCGGGCCGTCGGGGACCGGGACAAGGCCCGCCAGAAGGCCCTGAAGAACCTCAAGTTCAAGGTCGGCAAGCTCCGGGACGGGGGCGACGCGGCCGGCGAATGGCCGCGGGTGTTCGAGCTGGTGGACGAGCTGGTGGCCGGCGGGCTGCCGGCGTCGAACGCCGAGCTGCGGGACCTGCTCCTGCCGGTGCTGGAGGACATCCCGGACGACCCGCCCCCGCCGCCGGCCGTCGGGCAGGTGCTGCACGAGATCGACCGGTACCTGGAGTCCCGGCCGGACGCCGAGCCGGAGGCCCGGGCGGCCCGGCCGTCGGCCGAGGTGGCCGAGGTGGCCGGCCTGCTGGCGGGGCGGGAGCTGGTGCTGATCGGCGGGCAGGCCCGGCAGCAGCACAAGGCGGCCCTGTGCCGGGCGTTCGGGCTGACCGACATCCGCTGGGTGTGCACCCCGGACCACACCTCGTTCACCGTCTTCGAGCCGGACATCGCCCGGCCGGAGGTGGCGGTGGTGCTGCTGGCGATCCGTTGGTCGAACCACGACTACGACGGGGTGAAGGCGTACTGCGAGGAGTACGACAAGCCGCTGATCCGGCTGCCCGGCGGGTACAACGCCAACCAGGTCGCCCACCACATCCTAGCCCAGGCCGGGGAGCGGCTGCGGGCGTCCCGGGCGGCGGCCGGGTAACCGTCCTTCCCCGGCCGCCGCCGAGGGGGTAGACTGCGGGTATGAGTACAACCCTCGATGAACCGGTCGTGGTGGTGAAGCCGCGGACCGCACAAGACCTGCTCGACGAACTCGGGGGCATCGACCCGGCCCGGGTGCGGATCATCCCCCTCCCCGGGACGGCGACCGTCGCCGACCTCCTCGACCCGGCGAACAAGTGTTGCGAGTTGATCGACGGCACCCTCGTGGAGAAGGCGATGGGCGTCCGGGAGTCGCTCCTCGCGGCCTACCTGATCGAGCTGATCGGGCCGTTCATCCGGGCGAACAAATTGGGCATCCGGACCGGCTCGGATGGGACCTGGGAGATCCTGTCCGGGTTGGTCCGGTTGCCGGACTTCGCGTTCGTGTCCTGGGACCGACTGCCGGGCCGGCGGGTCCCCGACGAGCCGGTCCCGGATGTCGTCCCCGACCTGGCCGTCGAGGTGTTGAGCCGGAAGAACACCCGGGCCGAGATGGACCGGAAGCGGGGCGAGTACTTCCGGGCCGGGGTCCGGGTCGTCTGGGAGATCGACCCCCGCCGGCGGACGCTCCGGGTGTACGAGGCCGCCGACCGGTACACCGACCTGACCGAGGCGGACACCCTCGCCGGCGACCCGGTGCTACCGGGGTTCCGGTTCCCGCTGTCCGACCTGTTCGCGGAACTCGACCAACACGGCTAGGTCCTGTCTGACAAGCCCCGAAAATGCCTTGGAAAACGCGGGGAAACGGGGCTTGTCAGACAGGACCAACCATCACACCCGCTCGATGAGCGACTGCGTCTTGACGACGGCCCGCTCGTCCGGGAAGGTGTGGAACGTGTTCACGCTCAGGGCCCGGGGCAGGGCCTCGGCGATCACCACCCCCAGGGGCGACAGCCCGAGCCGGTTGCCCGGCCGGAAGTGGCACAGGAACCCCTTCCGGGCCCCGTCCGCCAAAAGCTCCTCGTGGACCGCCGCGAACTGCGCGGCCGGCAGCACCTCGACCTGCGACGCCACCTGATACCGAACCCGCCCGACCTGGCACCGGCCGCCCCGCCCACCCCCGAACCGGTGAGCCAGCCGCCCGGCCGCCGGCAGTTCCTGCCCGGCCGCGGCCGTCACCTCGGACAGGGTGACGGCCCCGTCGGTCCAGGAGAGGACGTGCCCGGTCGGGGTGATCCGGACCGTCACCGCGTACCCGGGCTGCTCGGCCCGGCGGGCGGCCAGCACGTCGAACAGCTCCGGGTGGACCGGCCGGTCGTACAGCCGGAACAGGAGGTCGGCCACCGGCGGCCGGACGAACGGGCAGCGCATCGGACACCGTACCGCGACGAAACGGCCGGGCGAACCCCGGTCGGCGGGGGATTATACCGGGCCGGGCGGCCCGGACGGAGGTGAGTTGGGCCGGAAAACGAGTGCGGGGGGCCCGGTTCGGCCCCCCGCGCGGTTGGACGTGGTCGCCCCGAACTCAGTCCTTGATGGGCTTGGCCTCGACCTTCGGGGTCTCGGTCTTGGGCGCGTCGGACTTCTTGCCGTCGGTCTTCGGCATGTCCTGCGGCGGGGTGGTCGTCGGGGGGGTGGTGGTCCCCGGGGCGCACTCGCTGGTCGCCGGGGCCGGGCAGCAGTCGGCCGCCGGGGCCGAGTAGGTCACGGCCCCGCCGTGGCATCCGTTCCCGCCGCCGTTGCACCCGTTGCCCTTGTGGTGCTTGCCGAAGAACCCGCCGCCGCCGTTGCAGCCGTTCCCCTTGCCGCCCAGGAACCCGCCGCCGTTGCAGCCGCCCCGGCCGCCGCCGTGGAACATCCCGCCGCCGCCGCCGCTGCACCCGTTCTTGCGGCCGCCGAAGAGCCCGCCGCCGCCGTGGTGCTTGCCGCCGTTGCACCCGTTCCCGTTGCAGCCGCCGTCGTACACGACGACCGCCCCCGTGCACCCGGCCCCGCCGTGGTCCCCGAGCCCGGCGGTGTCGCCGGACGGGGCCATCGCGGCCATCAACACCATGCTGTACATCGCGCCTGTTCCTCCGATTGGTGACGACCCCGGACCGCCCGGGAGCGAACGCTTCGCCCGTCCCCGCGGCCGGACCGTGGGGGAGGCGTGGAAGCCGAAGCAGGTGGCCGTTTGGGACCTTGAGAGTGTGCCGTCGCCGCGGCACCTTCGCAGTCGATGTTAACCCGGGCGGAGAGGTCGTCAACGGGAATTTGGGGACTTTGGGTAGTGTGGGTGGAGAGACCCGCCGGCACAACCCGACGCCCCGCTACGCCCCAATGTTTACCACGCCCCGGGCCCCCGGACGCGAGGAAATCTCGGCCGGGTGACCGGATTCCGGCCGCCCCGGGGCGGGTCGTGCCGGGCCCGCCGGTCGCCCGCGTGGGCGCCTTCGACCGGCCGGGCAGGCGGCGCCCGCCGGACCGGT
>JAIEQO010000010.1 GCA_019747655.1 Gemmataceae bacterium
GCCGGCCCGGCCGGCGGCTGCCCGGCGGGGGAGGGGGTTGCGGGGGGTTGGGCGACCACCGGGGCCGCCCAGCCGAGGGCGACCGCCAGGGCGGCCGACCGAACGGGCCACGTCCTCATCGCGTCCTTCCCTGGGGAGGGGCGGCGGCGGCGGCCGTCCGTGGGGGCCGCCGGGCACGCCCGGATCGCGGGATGCCGCTGTGACTATCGGACGGGAACGGACCGGGGGCCGTAGGCGTCGCGCACGGATCAGCACGCCTGTGTTGGATTGTGGCGCACAGCCGCTACGGCCCGGGCAACCGGCACGGCTTGCCGTCGTGCCTGTCGGGAAAGTGGTGGTTGGGGGTCGCGGTCCGCGAGTCGCGGATCCACGGGCCGGGGGTGATCACGCCGGGCCGGCCAGCACCCCCGGGGCGGCGGTCCGGGAGTGGTCGTGGCCGGCGTAGACGCCGAAGTCGTTGAAGAACAGCCGCTTGGCCAGCCGGTAGAACGGGTTCCGCTCGGGGACCTCGGCCGCCGGGTTGTACTGCGAGGTCCGGACGGTCATCGCCCCGAGTTCGGCCAGCGCCGTCTGCCGGGCCGTGGCGTCCTTCGCCCCGTGGGCCTCGACGAGCTGCTTGAGCAGGTCCGGCCGCTCCAGCACGATGCACCCGCGGGTCGTCTCGGCCGCGAGCGTGCGGAAGTCGCGGAGGAACGCCGACCCGAAGAACTTGTCCTTCAGCGGCCGGTCGTCGGTCCCGCCGTGGATCGACTCGGACGCGAACTGGACGATCGGGCACGGCTCGATCCCGCCCCACGGGTTGATGTGGTGGCTGATGCCGGTCGCGGCCGGGCAGAGGGCCTTCCCCTCCCCGTCGTGGTAGGCGTCCACAATCACGATCGGCTTCTTCGCCCGCATCTCGACCACGAACTTCCTGGCCCGCAACGCCTGTTCGGGGGTCAGGCAGAGGTCCGGGTTCGGGCTCGGGCCCATCGGCCGGTAGACGTGAAACCACGTGTACATCACCCCCATCTCGATCAGCCGGTCGACCCACTCCTCCCGCAGCAGGTCGTCGATGTTGGTCCGGCAGAGGCTGGTGCAGACGCCGGTGAGGACGCCGGCGTCGATGCAGTTCTTGACGCCCCGGAGCGTCTTGCTCAGCACCCCGGCCCGGCCCCGCCGCTCGTCGCTGACGATCTCCGTCCCCTCGACGCTGATGAGCGGGGTGACGTTGCCGAGCTGCCACATCCGCCGGGCGCGTTCGGGCGTGATGAAGTGGCCGTTGGTGAAAATCTGGAAGTAGCAGTCCGGGTGCTCGGCCAGCACGTCGAGCAGGTCCGGGTACATGAACGGCTCGCCGCCGACGATGCCGAAGAACACGTTCCCGACGGCCTTCGCTTCGCGGATCAGCTTGTGCAGGGCGGCCGGCGGGATCGTCTGCCGCTTGTGGGCCACGTCCACCCAGCAGCCCTGGCAGCGGAGGTTGCACGAGTTGATGACCGACACGTACAGGAACGGCGGGAACACCTTCCCCTGCTTCAGGCGGAGCTTGTGCCGGTGGACCGACAGGGCGGCCTTGAACCCCATCCGGTAGACGAGCTTGGCCAACAGCCGCTTGTCCGTCTCCAAGAGCACCCGCTTGGCCATCTTCAGGTACACGGCCGACTCCGGACGGGGAACCGCACCGGCCGGGAGGCCGGTGCCACCGAACCACGACAGTATACCGCCCCCGGCCGGCCGGCACATCGGTTGCACCCGATCCGTCGCCCCGCCGGAGGCCCGCGTGTCCCGCCTTGCCCCGAGTTCGCCGCCGCCGGACGGCCCGCTCCCGGCCCCGGCCGACGTGGCCGCCGAGTTCGCCCCGCCGCCGGGCGACCAGACGGCCGACTTCGCCCCGCCGCCGGAGGCCCCGGAGGCGGCCGAGGCCGACGACCAATACCTCGGCGACTCGGTCGAGGCCCAGGGGTTGTACGACCGGGCCGTCAAAGAAGCCGAGTCGGGAAACGAGGGGCGGGCCGTCGTCCACTTCCTGCGGGCGTCGAAGCTGGCCGAGTCGGCCCGGGAGTGGTACCTGGCGGCCCTGGCCCTGCACGCGGTCGGCGACATCTTCCGCACCCCGGCCCCGCCCTACGACCTGGAGCGGGCGTTCCGCCTCTACCGCCGGGCGGTCGCCGCCTACGAGCAGTGCGGGCACTTCGCCGAGGCCCAGGCCCTGGCCTACCGGGTCGCGTGCGTCCGGCTCTGGAACGCCCGCACGCTCGGGCTGCCGTGGTGGGAGCGGGCCGAGCTGTTCGCCTACTGGGCGGCCGCCGGGTTCGGCCACCGGCCGGCCCGGGTGCTCCTGACGGCCCTGGCCACCGTCCTGGTGTTCGCCGCCATCTACTGGGCGGCCGGCGGGGTCCAAACCCCGGACGGGCGGCCGGTCGGCGACCCGGGCACGGCCCTGTACTTCAGCGGGGTGACGTTCCTGACGATCGGGTACGGCGACCTCGTCCCGGCCCCGCACGTCCGCGGGCTGGCCGTCGTCGAGGGGGCGATCGGGGTGACGACCGTCAGCTTCTTCGTGGTCGTGCTGGCCAACCGGCTCCGGCGGTGAGGCGCCCCCGTGCCTCGTAGGGTGTGTCGAGCGGACCGTCCGCGGTCCGCGATGACGCACCACGGGGGCGGATGGTGCGTCGTCGGCTCGCCTGCGGCGAGCCTCGGCACACCCTACACCGGCCGATCCACCCCGACCGCATCACGCGCCGACCGTTCACGCCCCCACAGGAGTCGCACCCCACACCAGGCCCACAAGCCGACGAGCAGGACCGTTTCCCACGGGTAGAACAGGGTCGTCTCGAACCGGACCTTCGGGATGGTCACCCCGGTCGCCCCGTCGGCGGCGGTCGTCACCCGGGCGTAGGCGTGGGCCCCGAGCCACAGGTCCACCCCGATCCAGTGGAGGATGTTCTCCACGATGAACAGCCCGGCCAGGACGGTGAGCGGGAACGAGTTCAGGACCGCCACCCGCGTCGGCCCGAGCGGGTCGGGCGGGGGGCCGTCGGCCGGGGTGAGGGCGTAGGCCCGCGGCCGGAACAGCCCGGGCACCGCGAGCAGCAGTGCGAACCCGACCGCGGACAGGAGCAGATCGTAATACATGAACCGGTAGCCGGTCAGGATCGCCCCGGTGAAGAGGAACGCGGCCCCGACCCCGACCGGCCGGCGGCGGTCGGCCCGGAGCAGGTAGACGAGTACCGTCGGGACGAACACGGCGGCCCACAAGCCCCAGCCCCAGGCCCGGGCCGCCGGAGTGTCCCGCTCGCCTTCGGGCAGGGTGAAGTCGGTCAGGAACCGGCGGGGGATGCCCTGCAAGTCCCGGCTCAGGCTCACCCAGTTGTAACTCCAGGCGTACACGTCCGTGGCCTCCCGGCCGACGGCCAGCCAGTCGAACCACGCTTGCAGGCCGACCACGGGCAGGGTGAGGAGCCCGAGGGCCGCCCCGGTCCCGACCATCGCCAGGGCGAACCGCCACCGCCGCATCAGCACCGGGACGAGGAAGAACGCCAGCCCCCAGACCGGCTTGAACGCGAACAGCCCCCAGACGGCCCCGCCGGCCAGCTCCCGGCCGCGGGCCGCCAGCACCCACCCCCACACCAGGATACAGGTGGACAGGGCCGGGTTCTGGCCGAGTTCCATCCCGGCGCGGCTGCCGGGGTAGAGCAGGAGCCCGGCGAACGCCAGCGACCACCAGACCCGGCCGTTCGTCAGCCGGCTGACACCGAGGGCCGCCAGCAGGGTGAAGCCGAGGGCCAGGAACTGGAACAGGGTGTAGGCGGAGTGGGGGCGGTCGATGAGCCCGAGCGGGGCGTAGAGCAGGGCGTGGACCGGCGGGTAGAGCGGGCCGCCGACGGCCGGCTCGTCCAGCTCGGCCACGACGGCCGGGGTGACGGCGTCGGCCGCGGCCCGGTTCAGGGCGACGGCCGCGAACGGATTGGTAGCCCCCAGCGGCGCGGCGACGGCCCCGCCGGCGGTCCCCCAGGCCGGCGGGTCGGCCCCCATGAACCAGCCCATCAGCCGGTCGGCGTCGTGCTTGACGTTCTCGTTCGGCGGGTAGTGCCGGCGGTCGTGTTTCGGCCGGAGCACGTCCTCGGCGACGGCCGGGGCCTCGTCGGCCGCGGGGAAGGCGGCCCGGACCACCTCCCACTGGGCCTGCCGGTGGTACAGCCGGCGGCCCTGGCCCTCGACGACCATCCGGCCCATCACCCACTGGCCGCCGAAGTCGATCAGGACGTGGCCGTGGCCGTGGGGGTTCGGCCGGCGGAGGGCGGCGGGGGTGCCGGGCGGGTCGCGGTCGAACCGCCGGGCCATGTCGAGATGATGCCCGGCGACGGCGACGGCGAACGCCCAGGCCCAGACCCGGACGGCCGCCGGCGACCCGGCCCAGGCCCAGTACCGGGCCGGGATGACGTACCCGTGATCGGCGGCCATCGACCCTCCGCGCAGCATCGGAGGGGCTGTTGTAACGGTGAGGGGCACAGGCAGGAATGCCTGTGCCACCAGAGTTAGGCTTTGGTGGCACAGACACTCCTGCCTGTGCCGGCAGTCAGCCGGCGAGCCGGAGCGGCGGCGGGTCGGCCTGCGGGAAGTGGCCGGTGTCGGCCCAGGCCTCGGCCAGGGCGTTCAGCCGGTCCATCTCGGCCTGGACCCGCAACCGGTACGGCTCCAGGTCGGCGGCCTTGACCCCGGCCGGGACGGCGACCGGGTCGGCGGTCACGGCCCGGGCGACGGAGAACGGCCGGGGGACGGCGAACCGGTCCCAGCTCTTGGCCCGCCACGGCCGGCGGTAGCCGACGCCGACCGGGATGATCTCCATGCCGGTGCGGCTGGCCACGTAGACGATGCCGGGCTGGACGACCCGGCGGGGGCCGCGGGGCCCGTCCGGGGTGACGGCCAGGTGCCGCCAGGGGGCGTCGTCGCCGACCAGCTTGCGGACCGCCTCGACCCCGCCGCGGTTGGTCGAGCCCTCGACCATGCCCATGCCGAGCGACTTGATGAGCGACCCGAGCAACCGGCCGTCGGCGTGCTTGCTGACCAGGACGGCGATGTCCGGCCGGCCGAAGTAGAGGGTGGGCAGGAGGAGGTCTTCGTGCCAGATGCAGTAGATGCGGCGGGCACCCGGGGGAAGGGCGGCCGGGTTGCCGGGGGATCCCAGGGGTCGGTACTCGAACCGGAGGGTGCGGAACAGGAGCCGGGCGGCCCGGGTCCCGGCCCACCCGGCGGCGGCGAGGAGGTGGCGGTTGCGGATTTTCATGGCGTCCTTGCCTCGGGTGAGCGGCGCGGCGTCAGCCCGCCGGTGTTGGCTTCGACCGGCGGGCTGACGCCGCGCCGCTCACGACCAATCCGGCCACTCCCCGCTGAACACCTCGGTCGCCGGGCCGGTCATGTACACGTGGTTGTCGGCCTCGGACCACTCGAGTTCGAGGTCCCCGCCGGGCAGGTGGGCGAGCAGCTCCCGGGCGGTCCGGCCGGTCAGCACCCCGGCCACGCAGACCGCGCACGCCCCGGTCCCGCAGGCGAGGGTGATGCCGCTGCCCCGCTCCCACGTCCGCATCGTCACCTCACCCCGCCCGTGCTTGTGGACGAAATGCACATTCACCCGCCGGGGGAATTCCCAGGCGCGTTCGATCTGCCAGCCGACCGCGACGACCTCATCGGCCGGCTGGCCTTCCAGGAAGTCGGCGTCCACGTAGATGACCGCGTGCGGGTTGCCCATCGACACTGCGGTGACGGGGTAGGTCTGGCCGCCGACGGTCAGCGGGGCGTTCACCGGCGGGTCGCCGGGGAGCTTGGTCGGGATGTCGGCCGACTTCAGGATCGGCTCGCCCATGTCCACCCGGACTCGACAGACCTTGTCCTGCTTCACCTCGACATCGACCGTGAGGACACCGCGGCCGGTCTCGATGGCGAGCGTCGGCTTGCGGGCGATGCCGTGGTCGTAGACGTACTTGGCCACGCAGCGGATGCCGTTGCCGCACATCTCGGCCTCGGACCCGTCGGCGTTGA
>JAIEQO010000548.1 GCA_019747655.1 Gemmataceae bacterium
GCCCGGGCCAGGGCCACCCGCTGCTGCTGGCCGCCGCTCAGCTCGAGCGGGCGGGACCGGAGCCGGTCGCCCAGCCCCAGCCGGGCCAGGACCGCCTCCGCCCGGGCGGCTCGTTCCGACGCCGCCACCCCCCGCGGGATGAGCGGGTAGGCCACGTTCTCCGCGACCGACAGCCCGGGGATCAGGGCCGCGTCCTGGAACACGAACCCGAGCCGGCGGCGGGTCCGGGCCAACTCCAGGTCGGAGCACCGGCCGAGGTCCCGGCCCTCGAAGAACACCTGACCCTCGGTCGGCCGCTCCAAAGCCCCGAGCAGGGCGAGCAGGGTCGTCTTGCCCGACCCGGACGGCCCGGTCAGGGCGGCCACGGTCCCCCGCCGGACGGCCGCCGAAACGCCACGGGCCGCGCACACCTCCCGGGGGGTGCCGCGGTGGTAATACTTGCTGACGCCCCGGGCCTCGAACAGGGGCGGTTCGGCGGGGGCCGGCGGGGGGGTCAGCGCATGGCCTCCCGGGGCGGGGCCACGGCCGCCCGCCAGGTGGCCCACACCGACCCGACCAGGACCAGCGCCTGGGCCAGGGCGAACGCCGTCAGGACCGGCCCCGGGGTCAGGTCGAACGGCACCCGGACCGTCGGCCGCACCCCGACCCCGGCCAGGAACAGCCCGGCCACCCAGTACCCGTTCCCGAGCCGCAGCCAGGCGTAGGCCAGGAGGACGGCCACGGCCGCCCCGATCAGCCCCAGGAACACGCTCTCCACGAGGCCGCGGAGCAGGACCTCGTCCGTCTGCCAGCCGGTGGCCTTGAGGATGCCGACCTCCCGCCGCCGGCCCGGGCTGCCCACCCCGGAGGTCACCACCACCGCCAGCACGCCGGCCGCCAGGGCGACCAGGAAGGTCAGGTTGAACACCCCCTCCCGGCGCCGCAGCCCGGCCGGCAGCAGGTCGAGCAACTCCTCCCGGGATGTCACCCGGAACCCGACCGGGGCGTCCCCCTCCCCCGGCGGGGTCGCCCGCCCCCGCAGGACCGCGGCCTTCACGTCGGCCTCGGCCCCCGGCCGGCAGTAGACCAGGAACTGGGTGGCCAGCCCGTGCTGGTTGCAGACGGCCTCGGCCGTCTCGAACGGGGTCAGGATCAGCCGGGCCTGCCAGAGCGGGGCGTCGGACCGGAACAGGCCGACCACCCGGGACAGCCGCTCCCCCCGGTCGTTGTGGTAGAACGGCGGGATCACCGACCCGACCCGGAGCCCGAGCCGGGCCGCCAGCTCGGTCCCGACCACCAACTCGTTCGCCGCCCCGGGGGCGGGCAGCCGGCCCTCCACGCACGTCACCTCGGCCGGGAACCGGTCGACCGGCATCCCGACCAGCACCGCCTCCTCCCGGTCCTTGCCGAGGGCGATCCGGGCGACGATCCGCGGCACCACCTCCCGGACCCCGTCGACCCGCCGGATGCGGTCGGCCGCGGCCACCGGGACCGGCACCTCCCGGCCGAACTGCTCGCCGGTGACGGTCAGGTCGGCCCCGTGCCGGGCCGACTCCCGGGCCTGCTCCTGCACCCCCCGGGACAGCCCGAGCCCGGCCACGAGCGGGAACAGGACGGCCACCAGGCAGCCGACCGTGGCCGCGGACCGGAGCGGGTACTGGCGGACCGCCACCAGCCCGGTGGCGGCGACGCCCAGATATCCGGACACGGCGCGGGCCCTCCCGGGGCGTCAGGGCTGCGGCAGCGGCGGGTAGTCGAACACCGAGCCGGCGTGCTCCGGGCAGTAGCCCCCGCCGCCGGGGACCGACCCGAGGTCGGCCGCGCACCGCGGGCAGACCCGCGGGTCGAACGCCGCGGGGCAGCCCGACAGGTGGGTGGCCGGGCCGAACCCGAGCCCGCCCGTCAGCCGGTGGAACTCCGCCGCCCGGCCGGCCTCGGCCGGCGGCCGGCGGGCCTCGGCGGCCAGCACGGCCGCGACCCCGGCCAGCAGGAGTCCGGCCAGTGACGTGAGCACCCCGGTCGCCGACATCGCGTCGCCCCTTCGGGTCAGTCCTTCGGCTCGACGACCTCGTGCAGCCGGTTGGCCTCCGGCCGGTCGAGGACCTGGACCTTGCCGCTGGGCCAGCGGATGTGGACCGAGTCCACCGCCGCCCGGTCGCCCAGGCCGAAGTGGACGGTCTTGGAACTCTGGGAGAGATACCCCCCGGCCGGGCTGACCTGTCGGACCAGGGTTTGGTCCCCGCGGCGGAGGGTGACGACCGCCCCGATCGCGTCCCGGTTGCTGACCGTCCCGCGGAGGCGGAAGGCGACGGAGTTCTTGGCCGGGAACTGGTTCTTGAACAGGTACGGGGCGTCGTTGAAGTTGTTGACCACCACCTCCAGCCGGCCGTCCCCGTCGAAGTCCCCGGTGGCGGCGCAGCGGGAGCTGCGGGCGGCCGGCTTGCCGCCGATCGGGTCCGGCTGGTTCACCCCCCCGGCCGGCGGCTCGACCCCCAGCTCGGCCGCCCGGTCGGCGAACGTCCCGTCCCCCCGGTTCATGAGCAGGCTGTTCGGCCAGTAGAAGTACGGGTGGCCCATCCCGGACGGGACGAACACGTCGTTGTGGCCGTCGTTGTCGAAGTCCCCGGCGGCCACCCCCCACGGCCAGAACGTCTCCACCCCGGCCCGGTCGGACACCTCCTCGAACCGCCCCCCGCCGGCGTTGCGGAACAGCGTGTTGCCGAACACCACCCGGTCGTACCGGACGTCGAACAGCGCGACGATCTTCGGCTCCAGCTCCGCGAACGCGGCCGGGGCCAGCTCCCGGGTCGGGCCGGTGACGTGGGGGAACTTCCGGCCGGCGAACCCCCGCACCCGGTCCACGTCCCGGGGGTCGGTGGTGGGCGGGATCCACATGTCCGAGTGCATGTCGGCGATCAGCAGGTCGAGCCGGCCGTCGGTGTCGGCGTCGAACGCGGCCGACCCGATCGCCCCCCACGACGTCCGCCCCAGGACCCCCTCGGTCACGTCGGCGAACGTCCCGCCGCCGGCGTTCCGGTAGAGCTGGCTGGCCCCGAACATGTTGGTCACCAGCAGGTCGGGCCGGCCGTCCCCGTCGTAGTCGAACACCGCCACGTCCCCGCCCCACCCGGGCCCCCGGACCCCGGCCGCCTCCCCGACCTCGGTGAAGGTGCCGTCCCCGTTGTTGTGGTACAACAGGTTGTACTCCCTCGGGCTGTCCGCCAACTGCCACAGGGTCGACGGCCCGGGGTAGTGCCGGCCGTCCCTCGGCCGGTCCCCGGTCGTCCAGGAGGCGGTGTTGGTGACGACCAGGTCGAGCCGGCCGTCGCCGTCGTAGTCGAAGAAGGCGGCCGTCTGCGAGTGCCCGACGTGCCCCACCCCGGCCTCCCGGGTCACGTCCCGGAACGTCCCGTCCCCGTTGTTGTGGAACAGCAGGTTCCCGCCCCGGGTGCTGGTCACGTACAGGTCCTGGCGGCCGTCGTTGTCGTAGTCGGACACGGCGGCGGCCACGCACACCCGGTCCCCGACCGCCACCCCGGCCCGGGCCGCGACGTCGGTGAACGTCCCGTCCCCGTTGTTGTGGTACAGCCCGTTCGGGCCGAGCTGGTTGACCAGGTAGATGTCGTCCCGGCCGTCCCCGTCGAAGTCCCCGACGGCCACCCCCGACCCGTGGTCGTACAGGTTGATCTTGAAGTTCTCCCCCTGCTCGGACGGGAGGAACATCATCCGGAAGTCCAGCCCGGCCTCCCGGGCGACGTCCCGGAACCCGGGCGGGCGGTCCCCGGCCGTGCCGCCGGCGGCACCACCGTGGCCGTTCCGCCACCAGGCGGCGAACGCGATGCCGACGGCGGCCAGGGCGACGACCGCCGCGGCCGCCCAAACCTTCCGGGAGTACGGACGCCCAGCCATTCGGACCCGCCCTTCCTCGATGACCAGCGGCCGCGGCCCGGACTTAGACCAGCAATAATTGGACCGACACCAGCGACACCGACGCGGCGGTGGCGACCAGGGCGGCCCCGAGGAGCCGGCCGACCTGCCGCCCGGCGAACGGGGCCGTCTCGGGCGTGGTCCCGAACCGCCCGACCACCCACGCCCACCCGACGCAGAAGCTGCTCAAGAGGTAGACGGCCACCGCCGCCACACTCCCCGGGGCCTCGGGGATCAGGTCGTAGGGGCAGTGGTGCCCGGGCATGCGGAGCAGGAGCGGGGCGGCGACATCGACCAGGAACACGGCGCTCACCGCCAGGGCGGCCATCGCCCCGATGGCGAGCCGGGTCAGGCCCAGGAACCCCGGCACCGCCCCGCGGAGTCGTCCGACGGCCAGGGCCAGGCACAGGGCGGCGTTGGCCGCGTAGAAGAGGCCGCCCAGGACGAGGGGCGGGGCCGAGCCCAGGGCCGAACCCGCCAGCAGGCCGGTCGGCCCGGTCGGCCCGTCCAGCGCGGCCGTACAGCACCCGGCCGAGAGGAAGTCGTCCTTCTTCGGGATCAGCAGGTACGCCCCTTCCGCGGCGGCGTCGAGCACGGAGACCAGCCCCAGCACGACCGCGGCCAGCAGGACCCGCGGGGTCAGGGGGGCCGTCCGGGTGGGCCGGTTGACGGCGTACAATACGGCCCAGGTTCCGGCCGCGAAGACGACGGCCGGCTTACCCGCCTCCAGCGCCGCCAACAGCCCGGGCAGGAACCGGCTGGGCCCGACGCTCCCGGTGCCGATCCGGGTGACGCCGTAGACGCACATCACCCCCTCCCACTCCGGGACGTAGCTCTGGAGGAGGAGGTAGAAGAACGGCCACGACAGCACGTCCAGGGCCACGAGCACCGCGGCCAGGAGGTAGAGGAGGTACGCCCGGTCGTCGGGCCCGGCGTCGGGCGACGGCCGGCCCGACCGCCGGAGCACCAGCACCCCGAGGCCGACGACGCCCGCCCCCGCCAGGAGCCGTAACGCGCACAGGAAGGCGTCCAGCACGGCGGTGGAGTTCAGCACCATCGGGGCAACCGGGTCGGCGACCGCGGGCGGGGCGTGCCGGTCGCACCACCGCCCGGGTCAAATCAGTATAATAAAGTACAGTGTGTGGCGTCGACCCGATTGTCGAGTGTTTCCCGTGAAGGTTGGACCTGTCGAGGCGTGTCCGACAGGTGCTCAGTTGGATGTGGGCGTGTCGTGGGGACCACGGTGCGCCAACGCGGGCATATTCTAGGGCCGACCGGTGAAGCCGGGCAACTGAAAAGCGGATGAGTGGACGGTGGCTCTCTCATCCCCGCCGGGCCGGTCGGCGGTGCCCCGCCGCCGCGGGAGGCCGGCCGCCGACCGGTGCCGTCCGGCGGGGGGGTGGTAAGCGACCCCGCCCGACCGCCGGGAGCCGCCCGTGCCCGCCGACCCGAAGCCGCTCTTCCGCCCGGAGGTGGCCCGCCCCCGGATTCGGCGTGCGGCCGGCGGTCGGGCGGGGTCTTTCCTGGTACAAGGGAGTAGACCCCCGCCCGAGGGCCGCCGATGGCCGCCGCCACCCACCCCGTCCCCACCGCCGTCCGCCGCTGGCTGACCCGGGCGGCCCCGGCCGCGTCCGACGCCGACCTCGTCCGGCGGTTCGCCGCCGCCCGGGACGAGGCCGCGTTCGCCGCCCTGGTCGACCGGCACGGGCCGATGGTCCTCGGGGTCGCCCGGCGGGCGGCCGGCGACCACCACGCCGCCGAGGACGTGTTCCAGGCGACGTTCCTGGCCCTGGCCTGCCGGGCCGGGCGGCTCCGCCGCCCCGAGGCGCTACCCGCCTGGCTCCACCGGACCGCCTATCACCTCGGGCTCAACGCCGCCCGGACGAGGACGCGCCGCGAGCGGGCCGAGGCCGGCCACACCGCCCCGCCCCCGCCCACCGGCGACGAGCTGTCCGCCCGCGAACTCCTCACGGCCCTCGACGAGGAGCTGGCCCGGCTCCCCGAGGCCGAGCGAGTGCCGCTGGTCCTCTGCTGCCTGGAGGGGCTGACCCAGGACGAGGCGGCCGCCCGGCTCGGGTGGACGCCCGGGTCGGTCCGGGGGCGGCTGGAGCGGGGCCGGCGGCGGCTCCGCGAC
>JAIEQO010000935.1 GCA_019747655.1 Gemmataceae bacterium
CCCGCCTCGCCATCACACCACCTCCGGGACCGCCGGGTGTAGCTCACCCGGCGGTCCGAAAAGTGGGGTCCACTATAAACCCCGACCCGACTCTTGAGCGTGCGGGCCTTCTTCTCCCCGGAGTAGTAGGCCCGCGGCCGCCGCTTCGGCCGGTGGGTCCGTTGCTCGGACGTGTCGACCACCACCGCCAGCCCGGGGGTACCGGCGGGCAACCCCGGGGGCTTCTCCCGCCGGCCCGGGCCGGGGTCGGGCATCCGCATCGTGCCCTTCCCCGCCCGCTCCAGGGCCGGCAGGCACCGGCGGACGGCCCGAAGGGCGGTCGAGTCGGACACCCCGAGTAGGACCCCGAGAACCTCCTGGGTCGGGTACTGGCGGAGCCAAGCCACGGCCGACAGGACCTGGTCACCGGTCCCGAGCCCGAACGCCCCGCCGGCCCCGATCGCCCGCTGCCGGTTCGGGCGGCCGAGTGTCTTCCGGTGGGCCGCCTCGACGGCCGGGGCCACGTCGGCGGCCAGGGCGTCGAACGCCGGGACGGTCAACCCGGTCAGGTGGCGGAACACGCTCGGGTGCTTCCGCCGGTGAGTGAGGCGGGCGATCATGTCGGCGGCCTGCCGAGGCACAGGGACTCGACGGTCAGCCTACGGGCCCGCGGCTACCGTGAAGAAGGTCTACTGTGTGCGGCGGTCGTTGCCCTGCGGGCACCGTCACGGCAGCTCGACCCCGAAGACGTTGTTGACCGGCTGGTAAAGTTCGCCTGAGCGAACGTCGCCGCAAGCAGTACCAAGTGCCCGGGGGAGAGGGCCCCCTTCAGCCGGCCGAGCACGTCGCCGTCCACCTGCCCGCGGAGCGTCCACCCTTCGGCGAAGCGGAGCAGGTCCTTCTCCAGCTCCGAGTAGGCGGTACTCGCCTCAAACCCCGCAAGGTCTTCGAGCTGCTCGTCGGTCAACCCGGCCCACCGACCGAGGGGCTCGTGGTAGTGCCGTCAGACGTGGCAGTCGGTTAAGTCCGTCACCTTGAGGTAGGCCCGCTCCTGGAGCTTGGGGGCCAGCTCGGTCCGGATGGCCGTGGCCATCGAAACCGCGGCGTCGGGGCACTCGCAGTGTCTGGCATAGGTCAGGGTCAATGCGAGCGAAGCAGCCGTAGCGCGTTGAGCACCACTACGAGCGTGGCCCCGGAGTCGGCGGCGACGGCGGCCCACATCGACGAATAGCCGAGAAGCGTCAGGGCCACGAACACGGCCTTGACCCCGAGGGCGAAGGCGATGTTCTGCCGGATGATCCCGAGCGCCCGTCGGGAGTGCCGGACGAGCCAGGGGAGTTTGGCGAGGTCGTCCGACATGAGGGCAATGTCGGCCGTCTCGATGGCGGCGTCGGTGCCGATGGCCCCCATTGCGAGCCCGACCGTCGCCCGGGCCAACGCCGGGGCGTCGTTCACCCCGTCGCCGATCATGGCCACCGCCCCGTATTTGGCGACCAGCGCCTCCACCTTCGTCACCTTATCGGCCGGGAGCAGCTCGGCGTACACCTCGTCGACGCCGGTCTGCCGGGCGACGGCATCGGCCGTCCCGCGGTTATCACCGGTCAGCATGACGATGTGTTCGACCCCGGCGGCCCGGAGGTCCGAAACGGCCTGCTTCGCCTCCCGTCGGACCGTGTCGGCGAGCGAGATGAACCCGCAGACGTGGCGGTCGTTGCCGACGACCACAACGGCCCTCCCCGCGGCCGAGAGCGCCTCCAGCCGGTCGTGAACGTCGGGCGTCTCCTGGCCCCGCTCCTCCAGGTAGCGGTGCGACCCGAGCCAGTAGTCCGTCCCCCGGACGCGGCCCGCGGCACCCTTCCCGGGGAGGATGCGGAAGTCCTCGGCCGGGGGAACCGTGACCCCCTTCGCCGTTGCGTAGGCGAGGACGGCGTGGGCGAGGGGGTGGGTGCTCTGGGCTTCGAGTGCGGCCGCCCGCTCCAGGAGTTCCTCCGCCGTGTGGCCGTTCATCGGGACCACCTCGACGACCTGCGGCTTGCCGAGCGTGAGCGTCCCCGTCTTGTCCATCGCGACCGCCTTGAGGCGGGCCGGAGCCTCGACGTAGACCCCGCCCTTGATCAGCACCCCGTTTTTCGCCGCTGCGGCGAGGGCCGCGACGATGCTCACCGGGGTGGAGATGACGAGCGCGCACGGGCAGGCGATGACGAGCAGCACGAGCGCCCGGTACAGCCACTCCCCCCACGCCCCGCCCAAGAGGAGCGGGGGGACGAAGAGAACAACGAGGGCGAGAGCCATGACCGCGGGCGTGTAGTACCGGGCGAAGGTCTCGACCCACTGCTCCGACGGGGCGCGGCGGGACTGGGCTTCGCCCACCATGCGGGTGATGCGGGCGAGCGTGGTGTCCGAGACCGGCCGGGTGGACTCGACCGTGAGCGAACCCTCGCCGTTGATGGTGCCGGCGAACACCTCGTCGCCCGGGGCCTTCGGCACCGGGACGCTCTCGCCGGTGATGGGCGACTGGTCGACGCTGCCAGCCCCGTCCACGACCTTCCCGTCGAGGGGGAGGCGGTCGCCCGGCCGGACGCGGAAGCGGCCGCCGACCGGCACTTGGGCCGGGGGGACGGTCTCTTCCCGGCCGTCGGGGTGGAGAAGCCTCGCCTCGGGCGGGGTGAGCGCCAGAAGGGCTGCGACCGCGCGCCTCGCTCGGCCGACGCTCCAGGCTTCTAGGGCGAGTGAGAGGGCGAAGAGGAACGCCACGGTCGCGGCCTCCAGCCACTGACCGAGGGCGACCGCGCCGACGACGGCCACGACCATGAGCAGGTTCATGTCCGGGCGGAGCCGCTTGAGGGCGACCCACGCTTTGGGCAGAACGGTCCAGACGCCGGCCAGGATGCTGACGAGGTAGAGGGCGACGACGGTCGCCGGCGGGCTCGTGACGCCCTCCTCGACGAAAGCCGTTCTCGCCCCCGTGAGCGCGGCGTGCGTCCCCGCCCCGGCAAGAAGTAGGACGCCACTTCCGGCGGTGAGTGCCGTCCGGCGGTTCCGCTCCCAGAAGCCCTCGGCGGCGAGCGCGGCCTTATCGTCCGCCCACGGCTCGGCCCGCATCCCGGTCCGGGCGACGGCGGCCTGGATCTCGGCGGACGAGACCGGAGGGTCGGCTGTGACGCTCATCTTGGCGTTTAGCACGTCGAACCCGAGGTTGCCCTCCCCGCCGACGAGCGGACCGAGTTCACGCTTGAGGACGGCGACCTCTTCGGCGCAGTCGAGCCCGTGGATGCGAAAGGCGAGGGGGGAGGGTCGGGTGGTCATGTCGGTCACCTGTGTGACGGCGCGAGCCGGCCGGTCGGGGGCATTACAAGGGTTGGCCGGCAGCCGCACGCGACCGGTTGAGACGAACCTATCACCCAACCACGGGTTACCACCATGAGCCACGGCTCGTCGTGTCGACGGCCGTCAGCGGTCGGTGCCGGGTCGCCGCCGATTCGGAGCCGGGGCAGCCGTCGTGCGGCCGACCCGGCGTGGGATTACTTCTTGGCCTTCCCGTCGTCCTTCGTCTCGTCGTCCTCGGCCGCCGGCGGCTCCTTGCCGAACTTGGCGACGTACTCTGCCGCGTACTTCTCCTTGAGCCCCGGGTTACACTTGAAGCAGCTCGACTTCACCCGGCCGTGCTCGCACCAGTTCCCCTTCGCCTTCTCAGACTCCCGATACTTCTTGCTGCAAAGGTCGCAGACCGCCTCGGGCAGGGCGTGTTCGTCGCACCACCACCCGCTGTGGTCGCCCTTGTCCTCGGCCTTCCCGTCACCGTCGGCCTTACCGGGGGTGATTTTGGCGACCGGCTTGTCCTTCGTGTCGCTACCCGAGTTCGCCGTCTGGCCGCACCCGGCCGCCAGCAGGGCGAGGGCCACCAGCAGGGCGAGTGCGGGACCACCCCGCGAGAGTTCGTCCGCCATCGTCGTCTCCCTCACACCAGCACACGCCGGGCCGGCGCGCCTGCGGACCCGTTCCGCAGGCCGTCCCCGGCCCCGTCGGCCGTCGCCTCCACGTCCAGCCCGAGCAGCGCCCGGGCCGTGTCCTCGCCGACCCGGAACACCCGGGTCAGCACCCACAACAGGGCGTGGGCGGCCGCGTCGAACACCAGGTACAGCACCCGTAGGACCAGGAGCGACATGACCATCGCCCCGATCACCCCGCCGATCACCACGGTGGCCAGCGGCCGCTGCACCTCCGCCCCCTGGCCGGTCGAGAACGCCATCGGCAGGAACCCGAGGCTCGCCACGAGGGTCGTCATCAGCACCGGGCGGAGCCGGGTGAGGGACGCCTGCCGGATCGCGTCGCGGACTTCGACCCCCTTCTGCCGGAGCTGCCGGACGTAGCTGACCAGGATCATGTCGTCCAGGACCGCGACCCCGGACAGGGCGATGAACCCGATGATGGCCGAGATGGACAGCGGCATGTCCCGGAGCCACAGGGCGGCGATCCCGCCGACCCACCCGAACGGCACCCCGGTGAACACCCGCAGGGCGTCCACCAAGTTGTGGTAGGTGAAGTACAGCAGCACGAAGATGAGCACGACCGCCACCGGGACGACGATTATGAGCCGGTTCCGGGCCCGCTCGTAGTTCTCGAACTGCCCGCCCCATTCGAGCCGGTAGCGGCCCTTCGGGAGTTCGACCTTGGCGGCCACGTCCCGCCTGGCCTCGGCCACGAACGACCCCATGTCCCGGCCGCGGATGTTACAGGTGACGGTGATCCGCCGCTGGCCCCACTCGCGGGTGACGGTGTTCGGGCCGGAGACCACTCGCAGGTCGGCGAGCCGGCCGAGCGGCACCCGCTCCCCGGTCGGGGTGGCGACCAGGATCGCTCCGATCGCCTCCGGGGTGCCCCGCCACCGATCCGGTAGCCGGACGACGAGCGGGAACCGGAGCTGCCCCTCGACCACCTCGGCGACCGGGAGCGTGCCGACCGCCCGGACCACGTCGGTCACCGCCTTGGCCGGCACCCCGTACCGGGCGATCTCGTCCTGCTTGACCCGGATCTGGAGGACCGGCTGGCCGGTCACCTGCTCGACCCGGACGTCGGCGGCCCCGTCGACCAGGTCGAGCACCCGCTGGATCTCGGCCGCCTTCGCGGTCAGCACGTCGAAGTCGTCCCCGTACAGCTTGACCCCGAGGTCGGCCCGGACGCCCGAGGTCATCTCGTTCATCCGCATCTCGATCGGCTGGGAGAACTCCCCCTTCTGGCCGGGGATCGCCCGGAACTCCTTCTCCAATAGCCCCACCAGCTCGGCTTGCGTCTTCGCCCGCGTCCACCGCCCCCGCGGGTGGAGGGTGAGGAACAGGTCGGTGATCTCGGTCCCCATCGGGTCGGTCGCCACCTCGGCCGTCCCGACCCGGCACCAGGCGTACTTCACCTCGTCCGGGAACTTCTCGAGCGCGAGCCGCTCCATCGCCGTGTTCACCGCGTTCGACTCGGCCAGGTCCGTCCCGGCCAGCCGCACCACGTTCATGCTGATCGCCCCCTCGGACAGCTTCGGGACGAACTCGCTGCCGAGGTGCGGGGCGATCATCCCGAACACCAAGACGAGGAGGCCGGCGGCGAACGCGAACACCGGGACCGGGTGGGCCATGCTCAGCCGCAGCACCGGCCGGTACAGGGCCACGGTGAGCCGCATGAGGGGCGGCTCCCGCTCCTCGATCCGGCGGGGGAGGAGATAGCTGGCGAGCACCGGCATCAGGGTCATCGACAGGACCATCGACCCGACAAGGGCGAAGATGACGGTCAGGGCCATCGGCCGGAACAGCTTCCCCTCGACCCCTTCGAGGGTCAGGATCGGGAGGTATACGATCATGATGATGAGCTCGCCGAACAGGGTGGGCTTCCGCACCTCGACGGCCGCGTCCCGGACCACCTCGCGCTTCGACCGGCCCTTGAGGTCGCCGTGGGCGATGTGGCGGACGCAGTTCTCGACCATCACCACCGACGAGTCCACCACCATCCCGAAGTCGAGCGCCCCGAGCGACAGCAGGCTGGCCGCGATCCCGAACCGCCACATCCCGGAGAACGCGAA
>JAIEQO010000511.1 GCA_019747655.1 Gemmataceae bacterium
CGGCCGCGGCCGCCAAGCCGACGGCCGCCCACCCCGCCGCCCCGGCCCGGTCCGGCCGGCTCGACGTGACCGTTTAGCCGGTCACAGGCAAGAATGCCCGGCCACCGGGCCACCCCCTCACGTGTAGGAGACCGCCGATGGCCGCCCCGAGCAGCCTGTCCGCGATCGGACCGGACCAGTTCCTCCAACTGCTGGTCGCCCAGCTCCAGAACCAGGACCCCCTCCAGCCGCTGGACAACAACCAGCTGCTCAGCCAGCTCGCCACCCTGAACACGGTGTCGGGCATCACCCAGCTCAACGCCAGCTTCGGGGAGATGCTCCGGCTGACCCAACTGACCCAGGGGGCCGACCTGATCGGCAAGACGGTCCGGTACACCCCGGCCGACGGCGGGGCGGCCGTCACCGGCAAGGTCGACTCGGTCGCCGTCCAGGACGGGGCGTTCGTCCTCCAGGTGGGCTCGACCCCGGTGAGGCTCGGCCAGGTTCAGTCCGTCGTGTAACGTCCCGGCGAGCGGGGGGCGTGAGCCCCCTGATCCCGACCGGACCGGGGGCGCGGTGCCCCCGCCGGCCGCCGCATGGCTTTTTTCCCCGTGACTCGCACCCCTTGAGGATTGATCGATGGCCCTGTCCGCCCTGTTCACCGGCTCCACCGGCCTGCGGGCCAACTCGTCCACGCTCGACACCGTCGGCAACAACCTGGCCAACCTGAACACCACCGGGTACAAGGGCCAGCGGCTGGTGTTCAAGGACCTCGTCTACCAGACCCTGAACCCCGGGTCGGCCCCGTCCGGCGGGCTCGGCGGGACCAACCCCACCCAGTCCGGCTTCGGGGTCGGCGTCGGGTCGGTCGACAACCTGTTCCAGCAGGGGGCCGTCACCCCGACCGGCCGGTCGCTCGACGCCGCCCTCCAGGGGTCCGGGTTCTTCGTCGTGGCCAACGGCCAGGCCACCGCCTACAGCCGGGCCGGGTCGTTCTCGGTCGACGCGGCCGGGTTCCTGGTCGACCCGAACACCGGCTACCGGGTCCAGCGGACCGGCCCGGTCGGGGAGCCGACCCCGACCGAGCAGGGGTTCCAGGTCCCGGGCGTGACCGACATCCAGGTCCCGTTCGGGGCCGGCATCCAGGGCGTCAGCACCACCACCGCCCAGCTCCAGGGGAACCTCGGGGCCGGCACCCAGGTCGGCCAGTCGGTGACGGCCGGCATCCAGGTGTACGACGGCCAGAGCACCCCCCGGGCGCTGACCGTCACGTTCACCAAGACGGCCCCGAACACCTTCGACGTGTCGGCCACGGTCAGCGGCGGGACGGCCACCGTCCAGCCGAACGGGGCGACCGGGACGACGGTGACGTTCGGCGGGAACGGCCTCCTGGCCGGGCCGGGGAGCCTGACCGTCCGGCTCAGCGGCATCCCCGGGATCGCCGCCAACCAGGACGTGACCCTCAACCTGGGGACGGTCGGGCAGGCGACCGGGCTGACCCAGTTCGGCGGGGCGTCGACGGCGGCCATCACCACCCAGGACGGGGCCGGGGCCGGGGTCCTGACGGCCGTGTCGTTCGACAACACCGGGGTCGTCCAGGGGCAGTTCTCGAACGGCCGGACGGTCGCCCTGGCCCAGCTCGCCATCGCCGGGTTCAACAACGAGAGCGGGCTGTTGCGGCAGGGGAACAACTACTTCGCGGCGTCGGCGTCGTCGGGGCAGGCGCTGGTCGGGGTGGCCGGGACCGGCGGCCGGGGGTCGGTCCAGGGGAGCGCCCTGGAGGGGTCGAACGTGGACATCGCGGTCGAGTTCTCGCGGCTGATCATCGCCCAGCGGGGGTTCCAGGTGAACGCCCGGACGATCACCGCCGCCAACGAGACGCTCCAGGAGCTGGCCAACGTGATCCGGTAGTGAGCCGGTTCGGAGCCCCGAAGGGGCGGCCGACAGTAGCCCGGGGCGTGAGCCCCGGGTTTCTTGTTCCCCAACCAACCCGGCTCGACCCTTCCCGCCGGCCGCGGGGTCACTTCCTCTCGCCCCCCGCCGGGGCCGTCTCCAGCTCCACCAGCTCCTCGAACTCCCGCTTCTTCGTGGCCACCCACCGGCGGTAGCCCTCCGGGTCGACCCAGGCCGCGACCCCGTCCCGGGCGGCCCGCTTCCGCTTCTCGGCGAACCCGAACGCCTCGGTGTGCGGGGCCAGGAAGACGTCCGGCTTGAGCCGCTCCCACCGGTCGAAGGTCCGGCGGTAGTCCCGGTCGATGCCCGGGTACGACGGGTTCTTGACCAGGCGGTAGCCCGGGTTGACGCCGCCGCCGTCCGGCCAGGCCACGACCAACGGCTTGCCGTCGTCCACGATACTCGCCACCCAGGTGGTCGCGCCGCGGGTGTGGCCGGGGGTGTGGTACGCGGTCAGCACCACGTCGCCCATCTTGATCGTGTCTTCGTCCCGCAGCACGCGGTCGACTTTGCACTGCCGGAAGCCCATCACCTTCCAGTCGCCGCCGTAGTGGAAGTCGTCCTTCCCGCCGTCGGTGATGGCTTGCACGTCCTCCCGCATGATCGCCACCTTCGCCCCGGTCTGCTCCTTCAGGTCGGCCAGGGCCCCGACGTGGTCGATGTGGGGGTGGCCGGCGATGAGGAGCTTGATGTCTTTCGGGTCGAAGCCGAGCTTCTTGACCGACGCGGCGATCATCTGGGCGGACGACGGCATCCCGGTGTTCAAGAGGACGTGCCCGTCGGCGGTGGCGATCAGGTACGACCCGAGCCCTTTGGTGCCGACGAAGTAGACCGGGCCGGCGATCCTGACCGGGTCGGTCGGCTCCTCCCACTTCAGTGCCTTGGACGCCAGGGTGAGGAACAGCTTGGTGTCGGCGGCCAGCTCCTGCCGGGACGGCTTCGGCGGGTCTTCTTGGGCGGGCGCGACCCCGGCCGCCGCGGCGGAGCCGACGATGACGGCGAGCAGCCACATCGGCGTGGCGGTCGGCCGGGACGTGCGGGAGGCGGTCTTGATGTTCACGCGGCACCGATTCTCGGTCACCGGCCCCGGACGACACGGCCTAACCGCCGGCGGGGCCGGGGAGGGGTGACCCTCGAAACGCCGGCCGGCGGGGCCGGCGGGCGACGGCCCGGTCCGGCTAACGCATCCGGTCGGCGTCGGCCCCGAGTGGTACACCCGGGCGGGCCGACTCGCCGGCCGACGGGCCGGGTGGTGTGGGGCGGGTTTCGTCGGACGGGGCAGGCGGGCCGATCCGCCGCAGCGCGAGGCGGACGCGGCCCGGCCGGTTCTCGAACTCGCCGACGACCCAGACCGGCCCGGTCGGGCCCGGCCGATTAAAGGCGAGGCGGCCGCCGTAGAGGTTGGCGGGCGTGCCGGCCTCGGCGGCCGACCGGGCGGCCAGGTATGCGAGGAGGGGCCGGATCAGGCGGCGGGTCTGGCGGTCGGTCGAGTCGTCGACGGCGACGGCGATCTCCGGCCCGGCGACCGGCCGGGCCGCCACCGCCCGCAGCACGTCTTCCGCGAGCCCCTCGACCGTCCAGTCGGGGGCGAGCGGGGCGCTCAGGAGGTCGGTGATGGTATCGCCGGCCGTCACAGCGGGATGACTCGTTTGGTGAGGGTGTGCCACGCCGCCCGCAGTACGTCCAGCCCGCTCTCGGGCTCGAACCGGACCTCGCCTCCGCGGGCCAACCCGGCCACGATCGGGTCGGCGTACAGGACCGCCATGATCCGATCGGGCACGGCCACCTCCAGGATAGCCGGCCCTCCCTCGCCGGGGAAGAGCGCGTCCTTGTTGCGGGCGGCCATCTCCGGCGTGCCCGTGCCGCACGGGCGGCCGTCGCCGATGACGGTCGAGAAGCCTTCGGCCGCCGGCAGGTGGCCGGTCCCGGGCTCGCGGAAGTTCGGGTCGGGGCCGTTCGCTTCGAGCGCCCGCGCCCGCCGGAGGGTGGTCCCGTGGTGGAGGACGGTCGGCGGCGGGGCGGTTGCCATCTCGAACCCCCTCGGCCGCCCGGCCCGTCGCAGACGGACCCGGCCCTCACCACCCGTCGTCACGCATCCGCCGGCCGGGTCGGTCGTCCCCGTCCGGCCGGTCCTCCCCGGACGACCGCCGCGGCCGCCCGGCCCGGACCAGCCACCACCCGGTGGCGGTCGCCGCGACCAGCCCGACGCCGCCGACCGCCAGGAGGACGGCCGGGGCCGGCCGGTTCGGGAGCGGCCGGACCGTCTGGTAGGCCCCGCCGGCGAACGTCACCAGCGCGAGCAGGGCGGCGGCCCCCAGGTAAATCCAGCCCCACACCCGCAGCGGGACGAAGTACAGGGTGTGTTCGACCACCGGCCGGTTCCACCGCGAACCGTAATAGATGCAGACCGCCCCGCCGGCCAGCAGCGACAGGTACGTCGCGGCCAGCGTCAGCCAGACCGTGTCCGCCGACATCAGCCCGGCGCACGACGCCAGCAGCGGGATCAACGCCGCCGCGGCGAGTAGCCCCCACCCCCGCCAGATCAGGATCACCCGCGCGCCCTCATACGCCCGACCGGACGGCCGGCAAACCGACCCATCTCACCCGACCCGGCCGCCGCGGGCAAGTATCACCCGCAAGAATTTTTCCCCGCGGCCGGCAACAGGGGTTGACGTTTACTGAACAAAAGTATAAAGTACATACAGCCCGTTCGCCCGCCGGTTCCGGCGGGCCGCCCCGCACGTCCGGAGGTCGCCATGACCCCGTCCGCCGACCCGCCCCACCCGCCCCCCGACCCCGGCCTGCTCGGACGGGCCGCCCTCCTCCGCGCCCGCGGCCTGTCCTGGGAGGCCGCCGCCGACCGCATCGGGTCCGCCCCGACGCCCTCCAGCAGCAGGCCCGCGACGCCGGGCCGGAGTACCGCGCCCTCTACCTCCGGGCCCGCCGCGAGGTCGTGGACGAGGCCTGCGCCGAGGCCGTCTGCGCCCTCCGCCGGGAACTCCGGTCGGACGACGACAAGGCCCGCCGGCAGGCCGCCGACAGCATCCTCAAGCTGCGGATGACCGAGATGCGGCACCGCCGGCCGGCCCGCCCGAAGCCCGACCCGGTGGCGATGAAGCTCGACCGGATGCTCCTGGAACGGGCCGAAGAGCGGCTCAAGGACCTGTATGGGCCGCCGGACCCCGACGAGGTGGCCGAGTGGGCTGACGAGGGCGGGGACGACGAGGACGAGGACGACTTCGATGAGGACGACGGTGATGAGGCCGACGGGGACGATGACGGCGGCGACGGCCCGCCGGAACCCCGCCCGCCGACGGGCCCGGCCGGCGGTCCCAAACCACCCGCTCACGAAGCACGCCCGCCGGGGCAGCGGCCCGATGTTCGCCCCGAAGGGGCGTCCGGGAATAGCCCGGCGGGCCAACCCCGGGACCCCGACATCGGCCAAGACGGCCGAGCCCCGGAGGGGCGACCCGCCCCGGACGACACGGACCGGGGAACGGTTCTCAGCGCGGCGACCGGTCGCCGCCGGCGTCCGGCGAGCCGGGCGGCTCCAGCCGGGCCAGTCGCCCCTCCAGGTCGCCGACCCCGCGGGCGGTCGTCAGCCCGAGGGCCCCGATACCGACGAAGGCCAGGAGCCCGATCGCGCCCAACCCGGCGCCCGTGTTGTCGGGCGACCCGGCCCCGCCCGAAGAACCCGTGGCGACCGCCGCGACGAGTACCACCACCCCGAGGGCGATCGACACCCACGACTGGATCCGGATCTGGCGCGAGTACACGGACGCATCCTCCCGAGGGACCGAACGGATAACCGTCGGAAAATGGATTAGACCCGACCCCGGCGCCGGACGCAATCACGCTCCGACAAAATGCGGTCGGGCCGGACCCCTCGCGCACGTCGTCCTACCGCCCGGCTTCGTCGAGCACGGTCTGGAAGGGTTCGGACAGGAGGACCATCGACCGCAGCCCGGTGGCGTCGGTGGTGACGGCGACGGCGTGGCCGTCGGCCTTGACCAGGTGGACCGCGCACCGCCGGGGCAGGGGCAGGGTGCCGTCCAGGACGAGCCGGCCGGCCGAGCCCGCCGGGGCGGCCGGCGGCCGGTTCGCCCGCCGGGCCAGCC
>JAIEQO010000535.1 GCA_019747655.1 Gemmataceae bacterium
TCGCATGGCCCCGAAGGATCGCTATGCCCCGTTCAAATACAGGGCTGTGAACAGTTGAGGCTTCCCGGATAGCCTCTTAGACTATGCCGTGGGCAGATTCGGTTCCGGGGGGCGGGCCATGCGGGCGATCGCGGCGGCGGTGCTGGCGGCGGGCGGGCTCGGGCTGGCCGCCCGGGCGGACGACCACCCGGTCGACCGGCGAGTCCTGGACCGGCGGGTGTCGGAGGCCGCCTACGAGACGGTCGTGCTCGGCACGAAGCTGTGGGCGGAGAAGGACTACGAAGGCTGCTTCCGGCTGTACCAGGGGAGCCTGACGGCCCTGCGGCCGCTGCTCGGCCACCGGCCGGGGCTGGCCACGGCGGTCGGGCGGAGCCTCGACGCGGCCGCCGAGCTGCCGCCGGAGAAGGGCGCGTTCGTCCTCCGGGAGGCCCTGGACGGGGTCCAGCAGGCCGCGTCGGTGAAAGCCCTCTGGGACAAGCTCGGCGGGGAGAAGGTGGTTCGCGCGGTGGTCAAGGACTTCGTGGACGCCGGCCTGAAGGACCCGAAGGCCGACCTGTCCCGGGGCGGGAAGTACAAGTGGGAGGGGAAGGACCGGGAGCGGCTGGAACAGGCGATGGTCGAGGTGCTGAGTGACTACACCAACGGGCCGCTCCGGTACACCGGGCCGGGACCGGAGGTGGTCCTGGCAGGGACGAAGATCACCGACGAGGAATTCCGGGTAATGGGCGGGCACCTGGCGGCGGCACTGAAGGCGGCCAAGGTGGGCGACAAGGACGCGACCGAGGTGATCGAGCGGCTCGGCCAGCTAAAGCCGTTCATCGTCGGGAAGTGAGTCGGGTCAGGCGTCGGGCCAATCGGTCCAGGTCACACTCAGGATGTGCAGCGCGGTTTCGTCTTGGGAGTACCGGAAGATCACGGTGAAGAACCACCGGCCGCCGGCCGAATCGACGGCCTCGAAGTGGTAAAGCTGCCCGCGCGGCGGGAACGGCGGCGAGGCGATCGGGACGCTCAGCGTGACCGGCCGGTCGGCCAACGCCTCAAGGCCCCGGTCAACCGCTTCGACGAGGTCGGCGGGGAGCAGGGCGAGCCGGCCGGCCGCCTTGCCCGTGTACCGGAGCCGGTAGCTCATGACCGACCCCGGAGCCGGGCGAAGAGTTCCGCGTGGTCGATGAGGTCCCCGGCGTCGGCTTGGGCGGCGGCCTCCCACACCTCGGCCGGATCGACCCCGGGGATGTGGGCGACCGGGACCGGCTCCCCGCGGTACGACACCACCGCCTCGTCCAGCAGCGTTGCGGGGTCGCGGCCGGTCCGGGCTGCCAAGCCCAGCAGGGCCGCCCGGGCAGTGGGGCTCAGGGTGAAGGTCTCCGGCATCGCTGTCACCTCCGGCATCGGGATGGCGGTGCGGACGCCGTGAATTGTACACGACGCCCGCACCGCCGTTCGGGTTCAACCGCCTATCCCCCGACCACCCCGGCCTCGACCACCGGCTTGAAGCTCAGCCGGTCGCGGGACAGGTCGTAGTCCACCTCGACCGTCATCCCGTCCCGGACCTCCCCGGTCAGGAGCATCCGGGCCAGCGGCGTCTCCACCTCCTTCTGGAGCGTCCGCTTCAGCGGCCGGGCCCCGTAGGCCGGGTCGTACCCGAGGGTCACGATCTGCTTCTTGGCCGCAGCGGTCAGCACGAGCTTGATCTTCCGCTCGGCGAGGCGGGCCCGCAGCCGGCCGAGTTGGATTTCCACGATCTCCGCCAACTGCTTCTCGGTCAGCGTGTGGAACACCACGACCTCGTCCACCCGGTTCAGGAACTCCGGCCGGAAGCCCTTGCGGAGTTCGTCCAGCACGGCCGCCTTCATCCGGTCGTACACCTCCCCGATGTGCGACCCCTTGTACTGCAAGATGCGCTGGCTGCCGACGTTCGAGGTCATGATGACGATGGTGTTCTTGAAGTCCACCGTCCGCCCCTGGCCGTCGGTCAGCCGGCCGTCGTCCAGGAGCTGTAGCAGCACGTTGAACACGTCCGGGTGGGCCTTCTCGATCTCGTCCAACAGCAGCACGCAGTACGGCCGGCGGCGGACCGCCTCGGTCAGTTGCCCGCCCTCCTCGTACCCCACGTACCCTGGCGGGGCCCCGACGAGCCGGCTGACGGCGTGCTTCTCCATGTACTCGGACATGTCGATCCGCACCATCGCCCGCTCGTCGTCGAACAGGAACTCGGCCAGGGCCCGGGCCAGCTCCGTCTTCCCCACGCCCGTCGGGCCGAGGAAGAGGAACGACCCGATCGGCCGGTTCGGGTCCTTCAGCCCGCTCCGGGCCCGGACCACCGCCTCAGCGACGGCATCGACCGCCTCGTCCTGGCCGATGACCCGCTTGTGCAGCTCGTCGGCCAGGTGAAGGAGCTTCTCCTTCTCGCCTTCCAGGAGCTTGGTGACCGGCACCCCGGTCCACCGGCTGACCACGGCCGCGATCTCCTCCTCGCCGACCTCCTCCTTGACCAGCCGGTCGTCCTTGTTGTGGTCGGCCGTCTGCTCGGCCGCCTGGAGCTTGCGTTCCAGGTCCGGCAGGGTGCCGTACTTGAGTTCCGCCGCCCGGTTCAGGTCGTACTGCCGCTCGGCCCGGGCGATGTCCGTCTTCACCTGCTCGATCTGCTCGCGGAGCGCTTGAAGCTGCTGGACGCCCTGCTTCTCGGCCTGCCACCGGGCCTTCATGGCGTCGGCCTCGGCCTTCTGGTCGGCCAGCTCCTTCTCCAGCTTCTCCAGCCGGTCCTTGGACGCCCGGTCGGTCTCCTTCCTCAGGGCCTCCCGCTCGATCTCCAACTGCATCACCCGCCGGCTGATCTCGTCCAGTTCCGTGGGCATGCTGTCGATCTCGGTCCGGACCTTGGCCGCCGCCTCGTCCATCAGGTCGATGGCCTTGTCCGGGAGGAACCGGTCGGCGATGTACCGGTTCGACAGGACGGCCGCCGACACCAGGGCGGCGTCCTTGATCCGAACCCCGTGGTGGGCCTCGTACCGGTCCTTCAGCCCGCGGAGGATCGAGATCGTGTCCTCGACGGACGGCTGGTCCACGAACACCGGCTGGAAGCGGCGCTCGAGGGCCGCGTCCTTCTCGATGTGCTGGCGGTACTCGTCGAGCGTCGTCGCCCCGATGCAGTGCAGCTCGCCGCGGGCGAGCATCGGCTTGAGGAGGTTCCCGGCGTCCATCGCGCCTTCCGCCTTCCCCGCCCCGACGATGTTGTGCAGCTCGTCGATGAACAGGAGGATTTGGCCCTCGGACGACGTGACCTCCTGGAGGACGGCCTTCAGCCGCTCCTCGAACTCGCCCCGGTACTTGGCCCCGGCGATCAAGGCCCCCATGTCCAGGGCCACCACCTTCTTGTCCTTCAGACCTTCGGGCACGTCGCCACGGACGATCCGCTGGGCCAAGCCCTCAACGATGGCCGTTTTGCCCACGCCGGGCTCCCCGATGAGGACCGGGTTGTTCTTCGTCCGACGGGACAGCACCTGGACGACCCGGCGGATTTCCTCGTCCCGGCCGATGACCGGGTCGAGCTTCCCGCGGCCGGCCAACTGCGTCAGGTCGCGGCCGTACTTCTCCAGCGCCTGGTACGTCTCCTCCGGGTTCTGGGTCGTCACCCGCTGGTTCCCGCGGACCTCTTTCAGGGCCGCGAGCAGCCGATCCCGGGTGACGCCGAACTCCTTCAGCGTCTTCCCGGCCGGGCCGGTGTCGTCGGTCATGGCCAACAGCAGGTGCTCGACCGAGACGAACTCGTCCTTCAGCTTCTTGGCCTCGGACTCGGCCTGGTCGATCAGCTTGGTGAACCGGCCGGACGGGTAGAACCGGTCCGGGGCCCCGCCGTCCGGGGTGGACACCTTCGGCAGCTTCTCCAGCTCCCGCTGGACCTTGATGGTGAGGGCGTCGACCGACACCCCGGCCTTGTTCAGGACGGCGGCGGTCAGCCCCTTCTCCTGGTCGAGCAGGGAGAGCAGGACGTGCTCGGTGTCGATCTGCTGGTGGTGGAACCGGGCGGCCAGCTTCTGGGCCCCGGCCAGGGCCTGCTGGGCCTTCTCGGTGAAGCGGTTCAGGTCCATGACTCCTCTCCGGGGTCGGTGTCCGGCGGGCCGCCGCCGGGATTCTATGGGTGCGTGGGTCGGTCCGGGCCCGGCCGGCCCGCCGCGGCGTGCTGAACGGTGTGGTGCGGGGCGGGCTGCAGACGGGGTACGGTCCGACGATTAGAGGGCCGGGGCCGGGAACCGGTTCGGGCGGCACCCGATCTGCACCCATCAGCGGCCGTTGAGCCGGTCGGGGACGGCCGCCGCGGGGGCGGGGGTCCGCGGCGGCGTCGAACGCGAGGCACCGATGGCGGACACGAATCACGCGGGGCACCTCCCGTCGGTCGGGACCGAGGACCTGATGGGGGTGCGGAGCCGGATCAGCTGGGGGGCGATCCTAGCCGGGTCGGTCCTGGCCCTGGCCCTGTACTTCCTCCTGACCCTGCTCGGGGGGGCGATCGGGCTGTCGGTCAGCGACAACGTCGACGGCCGGAACCTGGCCACCGGGGCGGCGATCTACGCCATCCTGGTCACCGCCCTGAGCCTGTTCGTCGGCGGGCTGGTCGCGGCCCAACTGACCACCGGGGAGAACAAGCGGGAGGCGGCCCTGTACGGGCTCCTGGTGTGGGCGGCCGTGTTCGCCATGCTCCTGTGGCTGATGGCCAGCGGGGTCCGGGCCGGGTTCAACGCGATGGTCGGGGTGGCCACCGCCGGGGCGACGGCCGGGCAGGCGGCCGCCCAGAACACCACCGCCGCCGACTGGGAGGCGCTGGCCCAGCGGGCCGGGTACACCCCCCAGCAGATCGAGAGCTTCAAGCAGCAGGCCCGGACCGCCCCGGCCCAGGTGGGGGCGGCCGCCCAGGACCCGGCGACCCGCCAGCAAGCCGAGCAGGCCGCCCGGGACGCGGGGGAGGCGGCCACCCGGGTGACCTGGTATACCTTCCTCGGGGTGCTGGTGTCGATGCTGGCAGCCGCCGCCGGCGGGTACGTCGGGGCCGGACCGACGTTCCGGTTGTTCGCCGTCCCGGTCGGCGGTGCCGGGTACAGCGGCGGGTACGGCGGGGCGGCCCGGACCGCGGTCTGACTCGGATACGAACAGGCCCAAGGCAGCCCGGTTCCCCACCGCCGCGCGGACATCCGCGCGGCGGTTCACGTTCCCGCGTCAACCGGAGAGGGCGGCGAGTTCGGCCCGCAGGTTGGCCCGGGCGGCGGCCTCGCCGACGGCGAACATCAGGTCGGTCCGGTAGAGCCGCGGCCGGGCCAGGAAGTGGGCGATCACCCGGGTCCGGCCGGCCCGGTAGTCGGCCTCCGGCACCCAGGCGTATTCCCGCCGGATGTCCGCCGCGTACCGCCGGTAGCGGTCCTCCGTGGCCCCCAGAATGGCCAGGTCGGCGTCCAGTAGGACGGCGGTTTCGTGGTCCCCGGCCGGCTCGGTCCCGGTCAGGTGGGCGGTCGCCCGGATCAGCCGGCCGACCCGCTCCAGGTCCGACCGCGGCACCCCGACCGGGCCGAGCAGGTCGGCGGCCAGCTCGGCGCTCCGCTCCTCGTTGTCTTTCGCCCGCGGGTCGTAGACGGCGTCGTGGAACCAGACGGCCAGTTGCAACGCCCACGGGTCATCGGCCGGCCCGACCAGCCGGGACACGGCCCGGAGCATGTCGGCGACGTGGTCGAGGTTGTGGTAGTAGCGGTCCGGGGCCGAGTACGCCGCCGCCAGGAGGTCGAACACCGGTTCGGCGTCGGCCGGGGCGACCCCGTACCGCTCCAGGAGCGTCGCCCACCCCCGGTGGAGGGGGTGGAGTTGTTGCGGCGGGGACATGACGGCCCTCGTTGGCGGTCCGGGTGGGTCGTTGCGGCGCCCCCGCGGGGGCGGATAAACTGTAGAGCAGGTTCCGGCCGGGTGCGCCGCAGGAGAGCCGATGGGGGCAGCCGCTCCACCACCCGCCCC
The DNA here is from genome assembly GCA_019747655.1 of Gemmataceae bacterium. Taxonomy (GTDB): domain Bacteria; phylum Planctomycetota; class Planctomycetia; order Gemmatales; family Gemmataceae; genus Urbifossiella. The sequence continues at coordinate 5,995 of JAIEQO010000535.1, forward strand.
CCCGCCGGCCGGCCGCGGCCGGGCCGGCACCGGGGCGTGCGGGGTGGTGGTCGCCGGGGTC
>JAIEQO010000710.1 GCA_019747655.1 Gemmataceae bacterium
TGGACGTTGGTGAGCCGCCGCTTGATGCCGTTGTGGTAGTACGTCAGCTTCTCGTGGTCGATGCCCAACAGGTGCAGGACGGTGGCGTGGAAGTCGGGCCACGTGACCGGGTGCTCGGCCACCTTCCATCCCACCTCGTCCGTCACCCCGAACGCCGTCCCGGGCTTGGCCCCGCCGCCGGCCAGCCAGCACGAGAAGCCGTACTTGTTGTGGTCCCGGCCCGGGCCGACCTTGTCCGCGGCGGATTGCGTGAACGGCGTCCGCCCGAACTCGGTGGTGAACAGCACCAGCGTGTCGTCGAGCATCCCCCGCCGCTTCAGGTCGGCGACCAGCGCGGCCACCGGCTTGTCGATCCGCACGGCCTCGCCGCCGTGGTTCTCCTTCACGTCCTCGTGGGCGTCCCAGCTCGTCCGCGGCGTCCCGGCGATCGGCCCGCCCGAGTACACCTGCACGAACCGCACGCCGCGTTCGAGTAGCCGCCGGGCCAGTAGGCACCGCTTGCCGCAGTCCGCGGTCTCGGGCCGGTCGAGCCCGTACAGCCGCTTCGTCTCCTCGGTCTCCTTGCCCAGGTCGGCCACCGCCGGGACGGCCGCCTGCATCTTCGCGGCCAGCTCGTAGCTGGCCATCCGGGCCGCGAGGTCCGCTTCCCCGCCGGACCGGTCGAGGTGCATCCCGTTCAGGGCGTCAAGGAAGGCCCGGGCGTCCCGCTCCGCGGCCGGGGGGATCGCCTTCGCCGGGAACAGGTCGCGGACCGGGGCCGGCCCGCCCTTGAACACGACCCCCTGGTGCTGGGCCGGCAGGAACCCGCTCGTCCAGTTCGACGCCGCCCCGTTCGGTTCGCCCCGGCCGTCCGGTAGGACGACGAACGCCGGCAGGTCGTCGGCCAGCGTCCCGAGGCCGTAGGACAGCCACCCGCCGAGCGACGGGTAGCCGTTGAACTGGAACCCGCTGTTCTGGACGAACAGGGCCGGGGTGTGGTTGGCGCTGTCGGCCACCATCGACCGGACGACGGTCAGCTCGTCGGCCACCCCGGCGATGTGGGGGAACAGCTCGCTCACCCAGAGCCCGGACTTGCCGCGTTGCTGGAACGCCCAGTCGGGCTTCCGCAGGAGCCCGACCTGGCCGAAGAACACATCCGGTTTCACGTCGGTCTTGAGCGTCTGGCCGTGCCGCGTGGTCAGCCCCGGCTTGTGGTCGAACGAGTCGAGGTGGCTGAGCCCGCCGACCAGGGTGATCTGGATGGCTCGCTTGGCCTTCGGCGGGTGATGGGTGCCGGCGGCGGCGACCCGGCCGTCCCGCGTCAACAGGTGCAGGGCGGCGGTCGCCCCGAGCCCGCGGGCGGACCACGAGAAGAATCCGCGGCGGTCGGGCAGGTCGGGCATGAGGCACCAGTGTGCGAGGTTGCCATCTTGGCGAGCGGGGGGCGTGAGCCCCCTGATGTTTGGCGAACCCCGAGCGTGAGCGAGGGGGTAGCCCCACCCGCTCCCTCACGGTCGCGGTTCGCCCGGACGGATCAGGGGGCTTACGCCCCCCGCTCGCCCGGCCCCGGGGGTCGGGTGACTCAATCGGGCTTGGTCGCGGCGATTGCTTTGGCGGTGTCGTACATCTCGAAGCATTCGACGGCCCGGCCGTCCCGGAACCGCCACAGCGAAACCGCCGGCGACTCGACCGGCTTGCCGGTCCGCCGGTGCCGCCACCCGCACCGGCCGATCACCACCACCCGGTCGCCCTCGGCCACGAACTCGTCGGCCGAGTAGTGGAGCATCTCCCAGTCGGCGGCCAGCCCGGCGAAGTAGTCGGGGACCGCGTCTTTCCCCCGCCGGGGGGCCGAGAACTCCATCCCCGGCGCCCCGTCGGCGGCCGACAGCAGCACGAAGTCGTCGGCCACCAAGTCGAGCCAGACCTGGTGGTCCGTCCCGCGGGAGTCGTGCCAGGCCCGGAACGCGGCCTTCAGCGTGTCCACGTTGCTCACGGCGGACCCCCCGGCCGGGCCTCGTGACGGCCCCGTTACACGCCCCGGCTGGTGGACCGGGGCCGGCTGTGGTAATTGAGTATGATGAGGGACCGCGCCCGAAGCAAGCCCCCGGAGGACGCCGGATGTCCGCCAAGACGCTCCCGCTGGCCGTCGGGCTGGTTCTGGCCGGCGCTACCCCGGGCTTCGCCGACGAGTCGGCCGACCTCGCCGCGAAGGCCCGGGCCGTCCTCACGACCCACTGCGGCCGCTGCCACGGGCAGGACGGGGCGGCCGAGGGCGGGTTGAACTACGCCGCCGACCTCGCCAAGCTCGTCGCCCGCAAGAAGGTCGTCGCCGGCGACCCGGACAGCTCCCGGCTGTTCGGGCGGATGGCCGACGGGACCATGCCCCCGCCGGACGAGCAGCCCCGGCCGTCGGCCGACGAGGTCGCGGCCGTCCGCAAGTGGATCGCCGCCGGGGCCCCGGCCGGGGCCGCCCCACCCCCACGGGCCGCCGTCACCCCGGCCGACACCCACGCCGCCATCCTCGCCGACCTGGAGACGATCGACCGTCGGGCCCGCCGGTTCCAGCGCTACTTCACCCTGGCCCACCTGCACAACGCCGGGCTCGGGGCCGACGAACTCCAGACCTACCGGAACGCCCTGTCCAAACTGGTCAACAGCCTGTCGTGGGGGTCGAAGGTCGTCCGGCCGGCAGCCGTCGACCCGGCCGGGGTGGTCCTCCGCATCGACCTCCGCTGGTATCAGTGGGAGGCCGCGACCTGGAACCGCGTCCTGCAAGAGTACCCCTACGGCGTCCTCGACGACACCATCGGCTCGCGGGCCGTCTCGGTGGCGACGGCCGCCCGGCTGCCGGCCGTCCGGGCCGACTGGTTCGTAGCCACCGCCGGCCGGGCCCCGCTCTACTACGACCTCCTCCAGCTCCCCTCCACCCAGTCCGATTTGGAGCGGCTGTTGCGGGTCGATGCCATCGTGAACATCCGGCAAGACCGCATCGCCCGGGCCGGGTTCAACGGTTCGGGCGTGTCCCGGTTCAACCGCATCCTCGAACGCCACGACTCGGCCCAGGGGATGTACTGGCGGACCTACGACTTCGACGAGCCGCCGCCGAACCTGGCCGAGCGGGCGGCCGGGGCCCTCGTCCCGGACCGGCGGAACGTGTTCGCCTTCCCGCTCGGCCCGGCCGACGCCGACACCCCGTTCCAGCACGCCGGCGGGGAGGCCATCTTCGCCCTCCCGAACGGCCTGCACGGGTTCTACCTGGCCAAGGCCGACGGCACCCGGCTGGACAAGGGGCCGCAGGCGATCGTCAGCGACCCCCGCCGGCCGGACCGGGCGGTCGAGGCCGGGGTGTCGTGCATGGGCTGCCACACGACCGGCATCCTGCCGAAGGCGGATCAGGTCCGCGACCACCTGGGGAAGAACCCCGGGGCGTTCGGCAGGACCGACGCCGACCGCATCAAGGCCCTGTACCCGCCGAAAGAGCAGACGCTCGGACTGATGCGGGAGGACGCCGAGCGGTACGCGGCGGCCGTCGCCAAGGCCGGGGCGAAGGTCGCCAAGTCGGAGGTCGTAAACGTCGTCACCCTGCGGTACGAGGCCGACCTGGACCTCGCTTCGGCGGCAGCCGAGGTCGGGCTACCACCCGAGACCCTGCGGGAGCGGATCGTCGCCTCGGACGTGCTGACCAAGCACGTCGGGGCCTTGCGGGCGGCCGGCGGGACGGTCGGCCGGGCGATCTGGGTGCAGGCGTTCGCCGACGTGGCCCGGGAGCTGCGGCTGGGGGCCCCGTACCAGCCGGACCGGCTCGCCCCGGCCCTGCCGGACAACACCGGCGACCTCGACCCGCTCGACGGGGCGGCCGGGGGGGTGGTGCAGGCGGCGTTCGCCGCCGACGGCCGGCGGGCGGTCCTGGCCGACGGCAGCCGGGCCGTCCGCATCACCGACGTGGAAGGGAAGCGGGACCTCCGCCGGCTGACCGGCCACGCGGCCGGTGTGTGGTCGGTCGCCCTGTCGCCGGACGAAGCACTCGCCCTTTCGGGTAGTCTGGACGGGACGGCCCGGGTGTGGGACCTGCGGGCCGCCCGGGAGAGCCGCGTCTACTCCGGCCACGACTCGCTGGTCTCGGCGGTGGCGTTCGCCCGGGGCGGGAAGTGGGGCGTCACCGGCGGGTTCGACGGGGTGCTGGCCGCCTGGAAGGTCGGGACGGGCGAGGAGGTCTGGCGGGTCGGCGGGCTCGGGCCGGTGGCGGCGGTGGCGGTCGAACCGGCCGGCGGCTTCGTGGCGGTCGCGGCCGGGAAGGCGGTCCGGCTCCTCGACCTGACCGACGGCCGGGAGTTGAACCGGTTCGACGCCGGCACGCCGGTGTCGGCGGTCGCCGTCAGCCCCGACGGTCAGCGGGTCGTGATCGGCACCGAGGGCGGGGCGGTGCTGGTCCGGGGGGCGGTCGGCGGGGACGTGCCGCAACTCGACCTGACGGGCCACGCCGGGCCGGTCCGGGCCGTGGCCGTGCGACCGGGCGGGTGGTGGGCGGCGTCGGCCGGGGCCGACGGGACGGTCCGGCTGTGGGACCTGCGGACCGGTAAGGAGGCCGCCGTCTTCAGGAAGCACGCCGGGCCGGTGGCGACGGTGGCGTTCCCGGCGAACGGCCGGCAAACCGTCTCGGCCGACCGCGACGGGATGGTGCTCCCCTGGGCGATCGACCGATTCCTCGTCGCCGACCCGCCGAAACCGCCGCCCGCCCCGAAGGCCCCGGACACCATTCCGTATGCCAAGGAGTAGGACAGGATTCACCACAGAGTCACAGAGACCACAGAGCAGAGAAAGACCGTGGACGAAATTGTCCTCGACTCTCTGCCTTCTTGTCCGCTCGGTGCCCTCTGTGACTCTGTGGTGAATTCATCTTATCACGCCCCCCCGCCCAACACATCGCGGGCCCGGCCCCGCCCCGCTTCGGTCAGCTTCAGCAGGTCCCCCTCCCGTCGCACCAGCCCGTGCCGCCCGGCCCGGGCGACCACCGCCGCCGTCTGGCCGGCCGGCCAGCCCAGGTGCCGGTGGACCTCGCCGCACCCGGCCTCGTCCGCCTCGGCGTCGGTCCCCTCGTGCTGGAACAGGTGGACGGCCAGCATGGTCTCGTGGAACGCCCGCCGCTGCCGCCACCGCCGCACCGCCTGGGCCACCAGCCCCCGCCCCGGGGCGGCCACGAACGCCACGCCGAATAGCAGCCCCAACGCGGCCGCCACCGCCCCGGCGATGTTCACGTCGCCCAGCCGGCCCGCCGCGAACGTCCCCGCCACCGCCCCGACGACGCCGATGGCGACGGCCAGGCCGAGCATCACCGCCAGCCGGTCGGTCAGGAGGAAGGCGGCCGCCGCCGGAACGACGAAGAAGCCGACCACCAGGACCGGCCCGACGGCGTCGAACGCGGCCACCGCCGTGACCGACACGGCCGTCATCAGGGCGTAGTGCATCAGCCCGGGGCGGAACCCGAGGGCGGCCGCCAGCCCCGGGTCGAAGGTCGACAGCTTCAGCTCCTTGTAGAAGACGAGCAGCAGGACGACGTTCGCCGCCAGCACCCCGGCCATCAGCCAGAACCGCCAGCCCTCCGGGCTGGCCAGCTCCGGCCGGCCGAGCAGGACGGCGTCCACGTCCAGGTGGGTGTTCCGCAGGTACAGCGAGGCCAGCACCACCCCGCCGGCGAACAGGGCCGGGAAGACCAGCCCGATGGCCGCGTCCGCCTTCACCAGCCGGGTCTTGCCGAGCAGCTCGACCAGGGCGACGGACAGGACCCCCGCGGCCGCCGCCCCGGCCAACAGCCACGGCGAATCGACATCCCGGACGGCGAAGTAGGCCAGCACCACCCCGAACAGGAGGACGTGGCCGACGGCGTCGGACACGAGCGACATCCTGCGGAGGACGAGAAACGACCCGGGCAGGGCGCAGGCCGCCGCCGCCACCGCCAGCACCAGGCCGATCTCAGCCGTGTACGACATCGCGGCGGCTCCGGAACCAGCCCCACACCAGCCCCCGGGCGGTGCCGAACAGGAGCGACACGACGACCGCGGCGGTGGCCGCCAGCACGATCGTCGGGCCGGTC
>JAIEQO010000802.1 GCA_019747655.1 Gemmataceae bacterium
CGTGAGCCCCCTGATTCCGCCGGAGAATCAGGGGGCTCACGCCCCCCGCTCGCCAGGACGGGGCAGGTTTCCAACAGAGTAAGACGCACTCTCAACCCCCGCCCCGGCCGGGCCAGGTGATACGTCGCGGCCGCCAGGGCGAAGACCAGCACCGCCTCGACCTGGAAGCTCCGGGACATGACCATCCCGACCGGACAGAGCACGAACCAGGCGAACCCGACCGCCCCGGCGCACCGGCTGCCGGTCAGCCGGACCGCGGCCGCCCCGATGAGCACGCCGGCGGCCAGCCAGAACCCGGTGGCGAAGAGCCGGGAGGCCCACGGCACCTCCTCGCCGGTGGCGGCGGACACGGCGGCGACGAGCCCGGGCAGGACCGGCGGGCTGGTGACGTTCTGGGTGCCGGCGGCGTCGAGCCAGGCGGCCCGGTCGGGTGTGCGGGCCCGGGGGTCGGCCGCCAGCCAGACCGGCCGGGCGGCCAGGGCCGACTCGTACTGCAGGGTCGGGTAGTCCGGGGACGGCCAGTCGGTCAGCCCGACCAGCCGCCACACGACCGCTACGACGGCGACGAGCGCGGCGAAGACGAGCGGGGCCCGGCGGCCGGCGGGGGTCGGGTGGGTGGCCACGGGCTACTCCGCCCCCCGCCGCTTCGGCGGGTCGCGGTAGTCCAGCGGCGGCTTCTGGTCCGCCTCCAGGAGCGGCTTGTAGGCCCGGCCGGCGAGCCGCTGGGTGTGCTCGGCCTTCGCCGCCGCCACCAGCTTCGGGTCGGCGAACAGGTCGTAGGCGGTGGCCGCCAGCGTCCGGGCCGCCAGGTTCATCCCCTTCTTGCCCAGGGTCGTGCCGCCGCAGGCCACGGCCTGCCACGAGTGGCCCGGCGTCCCCGGCACCCAGCAGGCCGCGTTGAACCCGGTCGTCGGCACCACCCACGACACGTCGCCCACGTCGGTCGAGCCCATCCCGACTTTCCCGGACACGTCCTCGACCTTCCCGATGGCGTCGAGGGCCACCTTCTCGGGGAACGTCTCCTGGAGCCGGACGGCGAACTTCAGCTCGTCCCCGTCGTACTTCAGGTCGTTGAGGGCCGTCAGGTTGGCCCCGGCGAGCTTGGCCAGGGTGTTGTTCGGCAGCAGCTCCATCGTCCCGCCGAGGTAGACGGTTTCGAGTTTCGTCTCCGTCGCCAGGGCCCCGGCCTGGGCGCACTTGAGCAGCCGCGGGTAGAGCTTCTGGACGACCTCGGCCTTCGGGTGGCGGACGTAGAAGAACCCCTCGGCGAACTCCGGGACGACGTTCGCCGCCCCGCCCCCGGCCGTGACGGTGTGGTGCAGTCGGGTGCCGTCCGGGGTGTGCTCGCGGAGGAGTTCGGCCGCGTGCATGGTGAGGACGAGGGCGTCCAGGGCCGAGCGGCCCTTCTCGGGCGACCCGGCGGCGTGGGCGGCCGCCCCGTGGAACCGGAACTTCACGGCGATCCGGGCCAGGCACGACTGGTCGCCGGCGGCGTTCTTGCTCCCCGGGTGCCAGTGGAGGACGGCCCCGCAGTCGGCGAACAGCCCGGCCCGGGCCATGAACGCCTTCGCCGCCCCGCCCTCCTCGGCCGGGCAGCCGTAGAACCGAACCGTCCCCTTGATCGTCCCGGCCTTGATCTGCTCGGCCACCGCGAGGGCGGCCGACAGCGAGGCGACGCCGAACAGGTGGTGGCCGCAGGCGTGGCCGGACGGGCTGCCGCCGTCGCGGGGTTTGCGGAACGGGTCGGCCGTCTGGGAGAGTTCGGGCAGGGCGTCGTACTCGCCGAGGATGCCGACGACCGGATCGCCGGAGCCGACCTCGGCGGTGAACGCGGTCGGGATGTCGGCGACGCCCCGCTTGACCGTGAACCCGGCCCTCTCGGCGATGTCGGCGAGGGCCGCGGCCGACTTCGTCTCCTGATAGCCGGGCTCGGCCCACTCCCAGATCTTCAGGGCGGTCGGCCACTGGGCGTCGGCGTGGGCGGCCGCCGCTTTCACCGCCTCGGCCTTCTGACCGAACGTGGCGGCGGGGGAGAGAATGACTAACAGGGCGGCGGCGGTCCGGGCCATGCGAGCCTCCGGGGTTCCCTCGATTGTCGCCGCCGGCCGTCGGCCCGGCAACCGGTGGCGTCGCCCCGGGCGGCCGGGTATACTGCCAGCCTCACGCCTCGTCCTCCCCTCCAGAGGTCCCCGCGGATGCCCCGCTACCGTCTCGCCCTCCTCGCCTTCGCCGCCGCGGCGGCCGGCATGGTGACCCTCGGCGCCCCGAACGCGGCCGCCCTCCAACGGAAGGACGGCCCGAAGGGCAAGGCCAAAGCCCCACCGGCCGCCGCGGCCCCGCAGAAAGAGCCGCCGGCCACCGACCCGGCCACCATGAAGGTGGCCAAGGGGTTCAAGGTCGAGCTGCTGTACTCGGTCCCGAAGGACCAGCAGGGGTCGTGGGTCTGCCTGTGCGTCGACCCCAAGGGCCGGCTCATCGCGTCCGACCAGTACGGCGGGCTGTACCGGGTGACGCCGGCCCCGGTCGGGACGACGGACGGGACGAAGGTGGAGAAGCTGGCCACCCCGCTCGGCGGGGCCCAGGGGCTGCTGTGGGCGTTCGACGCCCTGTACGTCGTCGTCAACGGCGGGCCGAATGGGGTCAAGAACGGCCTCTACCGCGTCACCAGTTCGAACGGCGGCGACGCCCTCGACAAGGTCGAGTTGCTCCGCGAGTTCGTGGGCGGTGGCGAGCACGGCCCGCACGCCGTCATGATGCACCCGGACGGGAAGCGGCTGACGGTCATCCACGGGAACCAGACCAAGCTCACCAAGTACGACACGACCCGGGTGCCGCCGGTGTGGGGCGAAGATCACCTTTTGCCCCGGGTGCCGGACGGGAACGGGTTCATGAAGGGCGTCCTCGGGCCGGGCGGGGCGATCTACAACGTCACGCCCGACGGCAAGCAGTGGGAACTCTACAGCGTCGGGTTCCGGAACCAGTACGACGCCGCGTACAACAAAAATGGCGATTTGTTCACCTACGACGCCGACATGGAGTGGGACTTCAACACCCCCTGGTACCGGCCGACGCGGGTGTGCCTGGTGACGAGCGGGAGCGAGTTCGGCTGGCGGAACGGGGCCGGGAAGTGGCCGGCCTATTACCCCGACGGCGTCCCCGCCATCCTGGACATCGGCCCGGGATCGCCGACCGGGGTGTGCTTCGGGTACGGGGCCAAGTTCCCGCAGAAGTACCAGGACGCCTTCTTCATCTGCGACTGGAGCTACGGGAAGCTGTACGCGGTCCACATGACGCCGTCCGGGAGCGGGTACAAGGCCGAGGCCGAGGAGTTCGTCACCGGCAACCCGCTGCCCCTGACCGACCTCGTGGTGAACCCGACGGACGGGGCCCTGTACTTCGCCATCGGCGGGCGGAAGACCAAGAGCGGCCTGTACCGGGTGACGTACACCGGCGGGGGCGACGAGAAGCCGGTCGAGCGGCGGGGTGACGGTCCGGCCGAGGAGGCTCGCAAGACGCGGCTGGCACTGGAGCAGTACCACGGAAAGAAGGACCCGGCCGCGGTCGACGCCGCGTTCAAGGAGTTGGACAGCAAGGACCGGTTCGTCCAGTTCGCGGCCCGCACGGTCTTGGAGCACCAGGACCCGAAGTTATGGGCAGACAAGGCCCTGGCCGAGACCGACCCGCAGAAGGCCATCCCGGCGCTGCTGGCCCTGACGCGGGTGAGCGCCCCGGACCCGTTCCACCGCAAGCCGAGTGACCCACCCGCCGACCCCGACTTGCGGGGCGCGATCGGCCGCGCCCTGGCCCGGATCGACCCGGCTAAGCTGGACGACGGGCAGAAGCTCGACCTGATCCGGGCGTACCACGTCCTGTACAACCGGTTCGGCCCGCCGGTCGGCCGGGTCGGGGCCGGGCGGAACGAGCGGGGCGTCGTGCTCGCCCAGATGGAACCGCTCCTGCCGGCCAAGAACTGGCGGGTGAACGGCGAGCTGCTCCAGCTCCTGGTCTACCTAGAGGCCCCGTCGGCGGCGGCGAAGGGGATGAAGCTGCTCCGGGAGGCCCCGACCCAGGAGGAGCAGTTGGAGTACGTCCGGGCCCTGCGGGTGCTCAAGGCCGGGTGGACGCCGGAACTCCGGAAGGAGTACTTCACCTGGTTCCTGAAGGCGGCCGACTACCGCGGCGGGGCCAGCTTCGGCGGGTTCCTCCGGCTCATCAAGGCGGACGCGGTGGCGACGCTGCAGCCGGACGAGCTGGCCGCCCTCAAGCCGATCCTCGACGCCAAGCCGGGGGCGGTGAAGCTGCCGGAGGCCGAGCCCCGGCCGTTCGTCAAGGCGTACACGGTGGCCGAGCTGGCCCCGGCCCTGGAGCAGGGGCTGAAGGCCGGCGGGCGGGACTTCGACCGCGGCCGGAAGCTGTTCGCGGCGGCTAAGTGCTTCTCCTGCCACCGGTACGACAACGAGGGCGGGAGCTACGGTCCGGACCTGTCCGGGGTGGCCGGCCGGTTCAGCCCGCGGGACCTGCTCGAGTCCGTCGTCGACCCGAGCAAGGAGGTGAGCGACCAGTACCAGGCGGTCGAGGTGCGGACGCTGGACGACCGGGTGGTGGTCGGGCGGATCGTCAACCTGAGCGACAACGTGGTGATGATTAACACCAACATGCTCGACCCGGGCTCGACGGTGAACGTGGACCGGGGGACGATCGACAGCATGAAGCCGTCGAAGCTGTCGATGATGCCGGCCGGGCTGTTGGACACCCTGGCCGAGGACGAGGTGCTGGACCTGATGGCGTACATGCTGTCCCGGGGCGACCGGGCGGCCCCGCTGTTCAAGAAGTGACGGCGGACTCGGTCGGATTCCGGGCGAGCACCCATGCACTACCTGCTGTTCTACGACACGGCCCCGGACTACCTGGCCCGGCGGCCGGCCCACCGGGCCGACCACCTGGCCCTGGTCCGGGACGCCCACGCCCGGGGCGAACTGGTCCTGGCCGGGGCCCTGGCCGACCCGGCCGACGGGGCGGTCCTCGTCTTCCGGGACGAAGCCGCGGCCGGGGCGTTCGCGGCCACCGACCCGTACGTCCGTCACGGGCTCGTGACCGGCTGGCGGGTCCGGAAGTGGGCCACCGTGGTCGGCGACGGGGCCGAGATACCGGTGCAATAACCCCCCGCACGGGCGGCTTTCGAGAGCAGTCTTGGTAGGGCCGGCTGTGCCGGCCGGCCGGCACAGCCGGCCCTACGCGAGCCACGTCATCGAGCCCGCGATCGTCCTACCCGCCGGCCCGGGCGGCTTTCGAGAGCAACTCGTCCAGCTTCCCCAGGAACCGTGACCGGTCGGCCTTGGTCATCGGGGCCGGTCCGCCGGTCGTCGCCCCGGCCTGCCGGAGGTGGTCCATCAGGTCCCGGACGCCGACCGCCTCGCCGATCGTCGCCTCGGTCAACACACGCCCCTTCGGGTCGAGGACGACGGCCCCCCGGGCGACGCACCGGGCGGCCAGCGGTACGTCGGCGGTGACGGCCACGTTGCCGGGGCCGATGGTCTCGGCGATCCAGTCGTCGGCCGCCCCGAACCCGGGCCGGACGACCAGCTCGACGGCCGGGTCGGCCGGGACCCGGAGGGTGGCGTTGGCCACGACCACCACCCGGGCGGCGTACCGGCCGGCCACCCGGTACACCTCGTCCTTGACCGGGCAGGCGTCGCCGTCGACGTAGACGGTCGGCATCGGGTCGTCCTCGGGGTCGGGTCAGCGGCCGGGGCCGGACAGGACGAAGGCGGCCCAGTACGCCGGCGGGCTCGTCGTCCCGCCGGGCGGCGGCGGGGGTGCCGCCGGGCCGCCCGCCGGCCGCCTCGGTTTCGGTATACGTCGAGCCGGACCCGCGGGGGCCTCGGCCGGCGGTGACCGGGACGAGGGGCGGTCTCTCCCGACCACCGCCGGCGGCCGAGGAGCCGGCCGCGGTGCCGCCTCGGGGGTCACCCGACGACGATCCCGGCGGCCGCGGCGGCGGCCGGGTCCAGGTCGAACGCCGCCCGCGGGTCGGACCCGGTCAGGTCGGCCCCGAGGTACCCGCGGACCCGG
>JAIEQO010000806.1 GCA_019747655.1 Gemmataceae bacterium
TCGTCCGGCCCGCCGAGGTCGGCGAGGGCCCGGAGGGCCGCCACCCGGGCCGCCGGGCCGTCGTCGGCCGTCCGGGCGGAGGCCGCCTGGAGCCGGTCGGCGTCGGTCATCGGTCCGGGCGTTTGGACCGGGCGGCCGGGTCCGGGTCGCGGCGGTCGAGCATTTCGAGATGGAGCTGCTCGACCTCCCGGCGATACGTCTCGTCCGAAGGTCAAATCTACCGCTTCCGGGGCGGGGGGGCGACATCGACGATCCGCCCGGGCAGGTTGTAGATGCGGTACTCCGGGTCCTCGGCCCGCTCGTACCAGCTCCACCACAGCACCCGGCTCCAGGGCCACGGGACGAACCTCCCGTCGGCCTTCAACGTGCCCCGGACCAGGGCCCCCCGCTGCAACTCGAACACCATCTCCTGGCCCGGGCCGGACGGCCGGTTGATGACCGGCACCTCGGCCGCCGTCCCGTCCGGCAGCCGGGCGGTGGCGGTCGTCCCCCCGGCGTCCGCGACCGGCTCGACCCCGGGGTCCGGGGTGAACACCCCGCCCGCGTCCAGCTTGCCGACCGCCACCCGCCCGCCGCGGAGCACCCCGACCCACCGCCCCGGGTCCGCCACCAGCGCCCGCCGGGGGGGCGGGGCGGGCTCTCGACGGATCAGCCCGTCGGTCGCCCAGTCGCCCGCCCACCCGTCGACCGGCGAGAGGGGCGGGGGGCGGAACGGCCGCCGCTTCCGCCCGGCCGGGACCGGCTCGATGGTGCCGGGCAGGTTGTAGATGCGGGGGGCCTTCTTGCCGCCCCGCTCGGGTCGGTAGTCGTCGACCCCGATCGCCCGGCCCCCGACCGTCGGGACGAACACCCCGGGGTGGTGGAGGGTGCCGGGGACGAGGACCCCGAGGCGGAACTCGTACACCGCCTCCGGCGGCTGCTCGGACCGCGGCTTGTCCGGATCCCCCTGGGGGAAGTTGACGGCCCACGGCAGGTCGAGGACCAGCCGGGGCCCGTCCCCCTCCGACAGCGGGTCGGGGACGAACACCCCGGTGACGCCGAAGTGGCCGTACACCAGCCCCTCGCCCGGCCACCAGTAAGGGACCCGCATCTCGTAGTCCGGGCGGAACTCCCACTCCGGCTCGTCCGCGACGGGAGCGGACCGGACAACCAGGGCAGCGACGGCTGCCCCGCCGAGGACCACCGCGATCAGCACCCTCATGACCCGCCCTCCGTCAGTTCTTGCGGACGTAGAAGTGGAGGTTGAAGTCCGGGGCGGCGAGCACCTTCGGGTCCTCGTGGCTCACGACGAACCCCTTATCGGCCGTGACCAGCGAGTTGGGGTCGCGGACCAGCAGGCCGGTCTGCGGGTCCCGGTTCGCGCGGAAGTAGACCGTCCAGTTGGTGTACCCGAGCGGGAGCAGGATGTCCGGGCCGCCGCCGACACCCGGGTACCGCCACGTCAGGTAGACGCGGAGGTTGAACCGGAGGGCAAAGCTCTGGAACCCCTTCATGGTCGGGATGATGTCGGTGTACCTGTCGGCCGGGTACCAGAAGCCGGGCTTGTCGTACCCACTGAGGGTGACGAGGGAGTCGGCCGCGACGGCGGTCCGGTCCCTCAGGCCCTGGTAGTCGGGGGACTTCGGCTCCGGCGACTGCGGGTGTCGGAAGGGTTCCACACCGGTATCGATCATCTGTTTGATTTTATCCGGGAACCTGGCCGGCATGCGCGGCAGAATCTGCGAGACCTGCCGGTCCCCGCCCGGCCGCAGGAACCAACCGTTGTCCACCACGAACTGCCCGTTTGCGGTGACCAGTTCCGGCTGCCCCTGTTCGTCAAGAACGGGCTGCCCCTGTTTGTCAAGAACGGTGAAGGTGGCGGCGTTCCCGTTACCGTTGGGCCCGTTCTCGAACGCCTCTTTGCCCGCCATGTCCTTGTTGCCCGAGTAGCCCATGACCTGGACCAGCCGCGGACCGGTGGTGCCGGCGTTCCCTACCCCGCCCGGCATGTTCCGGTACATCAGCGTCGCCGTGTGCAGCGCCCCGACCTGTATGTCCTTGTTTTGCACCTTATCCGTGTAGGTCAGACCCCCGGTGTCCATGCCGACCGAATACGGTTTGTTGGTGCCGCGCTCGGTCTGGTTGACGACCTGGGTCTGGCCGGGCTTGACCTCGAGTCGCAGGATCACCGGGGTGACGACGAGGTCCACGACCCCCTGGGCCAACCCCGACCCGACGACCGGCGGCCAGGCGTTCCCGAGCGGGACGGAGAAGTACGTCAACGTCATCTGGATGTCGGGGACCGCCTGCGGGTTACCCTGCGCGTTCTTCCCGGCCGAGGTCATCTCGACCCCCTCGACGTAGAAGGTAGACGGCAGCTTGCCGGGGGCGAACAGGATAGTCTCCTCGCCGTTGCCCTGCGGGTCCGACTTCTTGTTGCCGAGCGGGGCCGACTTCTTGGCGTCCGTCCACAGCCGGACCTGGCCCGTGCCCGCCCGGGTCACCTTCAGGACGAAGACGCCGAACGGCTGGGCCGGGGCGACGGTCACGTCGACCCGCTTGAGTTCGGGGTCGTCCTGGGTCAGTTTCTTGTTCGACTCGTAGTCCCGTTTCGTCGGGATGCCGACCGACTTGGGGATGGCCGGGGTATTAACCAGCTCGGAACCGTTGTCGTTGTTCCCGTTGATCGGCACGAACCCTTTGCCCGCATCCCCGCCCTGCACGGCGAGGGTAATCTTGACGACGTTGATCTGGACATCGGCCGCCACGGCGCTGGTCAGGGCACCGGACTTCGCCCAATAGCTGAACGAGTCGGTGCCGGAAAAGCCCGCCGCCGGGGTGTAAACCAGTCCGCCGTCCGGGGAGAGGCTGAGGGTGCCGTGACTCGGGCCCGTCTTCAGGGACGCCGTCAGGGAGGCGCCGCCCGCGGGGCGGAAGTCGTTCGCCAGCACTCCCGCCGCGGTGATCGTAAGAGTCGCGTCCGACCCGGTGTCGAACACGTCCGCGTTGGCCACCGGAAGGCCGCCGACGACGCTGACAGTGACGGCCCCCTTGTCGCTCACCATGAACCCGTCGGTCGCCTGGTAGTCGAATGCGGCGTTGCCGGTAAACCCCGGGGCAGGACTGAAGGCGAACGACCCGTCGCCCGCGACGCTCACCGTGCCGGCCCCGGCCGGGCTGACGGACCCGACCCAGGCAACCGTCAGCGGGTCGGCGTCGGCGTCGAAGTCGTTCTTCAGCAGCCCGGCGTCCGCCGCGACGGACAAGGTCTGGCCCTGCCCGGTGCCGAAGAAGTCGGGGACGGCGACCGGCGGCGCGTCGTCCACGACGACCAGCACCGTTGCCGGCGCGCTCATCTTCCCGACTGAGTCACGAACTTGGTAGGTGAAGGTGTCGAGGCCGACGTACTTGCCGTTCGGCGTGTAGGTGAAGCCGCCGGCGGAACCGAGCGAGACCGTGCCGTTGGACGGCCCCCCGGCCAGCACGGCCGTTGCGGTCAGACTCGGGTCGGTGTCGTTGGCCATCACCCCCGGGCCTGCGATGCTCAGCGTGACCCCGGGGCGGGTCGCGTAGGGCCCGTCGTCACGGGCGACCAACGGATTACTCTCGACGCTGATGTCCACCCGGACGGTGGCCGTGGCAAAGCTCCCCTGGCCGTCGGTCACGGTGTACGGGAAGCTGTCCGCCCCTGAGTATCCGACGGCCGGGGTGTAAGTGATCGTGCCGTATTCGTCGGCGATCGCCGACCCGTGAGCCGGTGGCCCGACGGAGGTGATCCCGGCCGCGTTGCTGTCGTTCGAGAGCGGGTAGATCGTCGCCGGCAGGCCAGCGATTGCGGACTCGTCGTCGTCCGCAGCGATCAGCGGCTGGACGCCGGCGTCCCGGATCAGGGTCGTCCCGGCCGCCAGGCTGAACGCCACCGTCGTGTTGGTAGCCGGGTCGAAGTCGCTGTCCGTGCCGTCGTTGGCGTTGCTCCCGTAGTCCATTGGGGACAGCGGCCGGGGCGGCTGGACCCGGACGCGGTACGACCCGGGCGTGCGGTTCGGGAACGAGTACCCGCCGGACGCCCCGGTGACGGTCGAGGCCACCACCGCCCCCGACCCGTTGAGCAGGTCAACCCCTACCCCGGCCAGCCCCTGCTCCCCGGTCCCCCGCAGCCCGTAGATTTCGCTCGCGTCGTCCCACACCAGCCCGGCCACCGTCCCGGCCGCGCCGTCCGTCTTGACCGCCCCGGCGTCGATGTCCGGCCGGCTCACCCCGCTCGCCACCGTGAACCGCGGGCTGGTCGACCCGATCGGGTCCGGGTCGCTGTCCGCCGCCGGGTTCGACCCTACCCCCGGGCGGGTGAACTGGTACCCGCCGGGCAGGGCGAACACCGCCTGGTAGTCCCCGGCCGGCGGGGCCGCGAACTGGTAGTACCCCGACCCGTCCGTCGTCCGGGTCCCGACCACCGCCCCGGTGCCCGCGTTCCGCAGGGTCACGGTCGCCCCGGGCAGCCCCGGCTCGGCCGCGTCCTGGAGCCCGTCCCCGTCCCAGTCGGCCCACACCCGGTCCCCGACCACCGCCCCGGTCGGGGCCGGCTTCACCCCGGCGTCCCGGTACGCCGTCGCCCCGGCCGTCGGGGTGAAGGCGGCGGTCATCGCGTCCGCCTGGCCGAAGTCGCTGTCCACCGCGTCGCTCCCCTGGTCCATCAGGGTGAGCGGGTTCGGGGCGGCCACCCGGACCCGGACCGGGACCAGCCCGACCGACGGGAAGCTGTACCCGCCCGTGGGGCCGGTGTACACCAGGGCGTACAGGGTGTCCCCGGTCGGGTCGGTGACGTGGACGGCCACCCGGTCGAGCCCCGGCTCGTTCGCCTCCCGGACCCCGTCCGCGTCCAGGTCCCGCCAGACGATCCCGGCCACCACCCCGGCCCCGGAGGTGGGGATCGGCACCGCCCCGGCGTCCAGGTCGGTCCGGGCCTCGCCCGGGGCGACGGCGAACGGGGCGGTCCAGCTCGTCGCCGGGTCGGCGTCGCTGTCGGCCTCGGACCGGGGGGCCGGGGCCCCGGGGGTGGTGTCGGCCCCGGCCCAGGCGGCGGTGAACTGGAGCCCGGCCGGGAGGGCGAACTGGAGGGCGTACCGGTCGGTCGGGTCGAGGCCGGTGAACTGGTACGAACCGTCCGTCGCGGTGGCGACCGACCGGAACGTCTGGGTGCGGTACGAGTACAGGTTGACGGTCGCCGCGCTGACCCCGGGCTCGCCGGCATCCTGGAGGCCGTTGCCGTTCTGGTCCCGCCACACCCGGTTCCCGACCGACCCGGTCGGGACCAGCCCGGCGTCCGCGGTCGTGACCGCCGCCCCGGCCGCCAGGACGACCGTCTTCGACCCCCCGGCCGGGGTGCTGAAGGCGTACCCGGGCTGGGGGGAGAAGGCGACGGTGTACGTCCCGGCCGGCAGCCCGGAGAACAGGTAGGCCCCGCTGGCGTCGGTGGTGGCCGTCCGGGTGGCCGGGCCGGACAAGGTGACGTTCACCCCCGGGGCGACGGTCTCGCTCCCGTCCACGACCCCGTTGCCGTTGGTGTCGTACCAGACGAAGTCACCGATCGACCCGGTCGGCGGCGGGGGCGACGTGGGCGGCGGGGGCGGGGAGGTGGCCGTGTCGGTGATCCGGAGGGTGGCCGCGTTGGCGGCCCCGACCTGGTACCCGGTCCCGCCGGTCAGGGTGAGGACGACCGTCTCGGCCCCCTCGGCGACCCCGTCCCAGTGCGGGGTGATGGTCTGCTCGGCCACCGTCAGCCCGGGCGGGATGGCGATCGCGTAGCCGGGCTGGAGGTAGTCCTTCCCGGCGGCGGCCGTCCCGGTCTGGGTGAAGTTGACGCTGAACCCGTAGTTCGGCGGGGTCGTGCCCCAGTCGACGTTCACCCGGAACTTGCCGACCGCCACCGGCGCGCCGCCGTTGGTCGCCGGCTCGACCGCGTCGGCGACCCACTCGACGGTGACGACCGGCGGGTCGTTGCTGGCCGCCAGGTGGACCCCGGTGGTGGCGAGCCCGAACGGGGCGTACTCGCCCCGGGGCGGGGCCAGCAGCCCGCCGGTCGCCCCGCTGAACACCCGGACGGCCGCGG
>JAIEQO010000822.1 GCA_019747655.1 Gemmataceae bacterium
GGAGTTCGGCTCGTTGCGAATCCGTGAGGGAGGTGCGGAGCATGAAACATGCTACGCATCCCCGGCGACGTGCTTAGAGGTCTGCCGGTCCGGTCCGCTTGGTCCCACCTCATGAAGCTGCCGTCCGCCGTCCTCGCGGCCCTCGCCCTCCCGGCCGCCGCCCCGGCCGCCGATGTCGAGTTCGTGCGGGACGTGCGGCCGATCCTGGAGGAGCACTGCCACGGCTGCCACGGCCCGGACAAGCAGAAGTCCGGCCTGCGGCTCGACGTGAAGGAGGCGGCCTTCCGCGGCGGCGACGGCCACGGCCCGGCCGTCGTCCCCGGCAAGCCGGCCGACAGCCCGCTCGTCCGCTCGGTGGGCGGCGCGGACAAAGACCTCGTGATGCCGCCGAAGGGGCCGCGGCTGTCGGCGGCCGAGGTCGCCACGCTGACGAAGTGGGTCGAGGGCGGGGCCCCCTGGCCGGCGTCCGCCGACCGGGCCAAGCTCCCGGACCGCCGCGACCACTGGGCGTTCCAGCCGGTCCGGCCGGTGACCGTTCCGGAAGTCCGCAGCCCGAAGTTCGAAGTCCGAAATCCGATCGATGCGTTCGTCCTGGCCAAGCTGACCGAGAAGGGGTTGGCGCCCGCCCCGGAAGCCGACCGGCGGACGTGGCTCCGCCGGGTGACGTTCGACCTCACCGGCCTGCCGCCGACGCCGGAGGAAGTCGCCGCCTTCCTCGCCGACCGCCGGCCCGGCGCTTACGAACGGGTCGTCGATCGGCTGCTCGCCTCGCCACGGTACGGCGAACGCTGGGCCCAGCACTGGCTCGACGTGGTGCGGTACGCCGACACCCACGGGTTCGAGGTGAACACCGAGCGGCCGAACGCCTGGCCGTACCGCGACTACGTCATCCGGGCGTTCAACGAGGACCGGCCCTACGACCGGTTCGTCCGCGAGCAGCTCGCCGGCGATCAGCTCGGGGCGGACCCGGCCACCGGCTTTCTGGTGACGGCATCGGTTCTCCTCCCCGGCCAGATCGGGGCCGACCCGCCGTCGATGCGGCTGGCCCGGCAGGACGCCCTCGACGAGGTCGTGGTGAACACGTCCCAGACGTTCCTCGGGCTGTCGCTCGGCTGCGCCCGCTGCCACGACCACAAGTTCGACCCGCTCAGCCAGAAGGACTACACCGCCTTCCAGGCGTTCTTCGCCGGGGTCGAGTACGACGACCGGCCGACCCGCGGGCCGGAGGCCGACGCCCGCCGGGCCGAGGTCGCCAAGCTCCGGGACCGGCAGGCCGCCATCGACCGGCGGCTCTCGGCGCTCGTGCCGCTGGCCGGCTCGGGGGTGAAGCGGCCGCCCGTGAACGCCCGGCTGAACACCGACCGGTTCGCCCCGGTAGCGGCCCGCCGGGTGCGGTTCACGATCACCGCGACGAACAACCTGGAGCCCTGTCTCGACGAACTGGAGGTGTTCACCGCCGCCGGCGGGAACGTGGCACTGGCCTCGACCGGCGTAACGGTCACGTCGTCGGGGGACAGCGTCACGCCCGACCGGCACGAACTCCGGTTCGTCAACGACGGTCGGTACGGCAACAGCCGGAGCTGGATGTCGAGTGAGGTCGGCCGCGGCTGGGTCGTGCTGGAGTTCCCGAAGGAGCAAACGGTCGACCGGGTCGTCTGGGGGCGGGACCGGGAGGGCCAGTACGGCGACCGGCTGGCCACCGGCTACCGGATCGAGGTGGCCGCGGACGACGGCGTCTGGAAGGTCGTCGCGGATTCGTCGGACCGCACGCCCGGCGTCAAGCCGCCGGCCTTCTCTCCCGAGGGCCTTTCCCCGGACGAGGCGGCCGAAGGGAAGCGGCTGGCCGCCGAGCGGTCCGGGCTCGACGCCCGCGTCCGGGAGGCCGAGGTCGGGCTGTCGGTCTTCGCCGGCACGTTCCGCAAGCCGGACGTGACACAGCTCCTGTACCGTGGCGACCCGGAGCAGCCGCGGGACGAGGTGGCCCCGGCCGTCCCGACCGTCCTCGGGTCGCTGGCCCTACCGAAGGACGCCCCCGATGCCGACCGGCGGAAGGCCCTGGCCGACTGGGTCGCCGACCCCAAGAACCCGCTCACGGCCCGGGTGATGGTCAACCGCATCTGGCAGGGACACTTCGGCACCGGGCTGGTCCAGACGCCGAGCGACTTCGGCCGGAGCGGGGCCGCCCCGTCGCACCCCGAGCTGCTCGACTGGCTGGCCGCCGAGTTCGTGTCCCCGGCGAGCGGGGGGCGTGAGCCCCCTGATACTGTGGCCCATCAGGGGGCTCACGCCCCCCGCTCGCCAAACCCCTGGTCGGTCAAGCACCTCCACCGGCTGATCGTGCTCTCCTCCACTTACCGGCAATCCGGCCGGGTCGATCCGGCCGCCCGGGCGAAGGATGCCGACGCGCGACTGCTCTGGCGGTTCCCGTCCCGCCGGCTCGAAGGAGAGGCGGTCCGGGACGCCATGCTCTTCGTCGGCGGCCGGCTGAACCTGAAGGCGGGCGGCCCCGGGTTCGACGTGTGGAACCTCCGGGGCGGGCTGACCGGCTTCCAGCCGGTCGAGTCGTTCCCCGAGGCCGGCCGGCGGCGGATGATCTACGCCCACCGGGTCCGGCGGGAGCGGGACGCCGTGTTCGGGGCCCTCGACTGCCCGGACAACGGCCAGAGCGCCGCCCGCCGGCGGGAGTCGACCACCCCGGTCCAGGCCCTCAACCTGCTCAACAGCCGGTTCGCCGTCGAGGAGGCCGGGGCATTCGTGGAGCGGGTGCGGAAGGAGGCCGGGCCGGCCGTCGCTGACCAGGTCCGCCGGGCCTATCAACTGGCCATCGGCCGCGACCCTGAGACGGCCGAAGCAGGTGACGCCGAAGCCGTCGTGAAGGACCACGGCCTCGCCCCGCTCTGCCGGGCCCTCTTCAACTGCAACGAGTTCGTGTACCTGCCATGACCACCCCGATCGGCCGCCACCTGCTCGACCGCCGGACCTTCTTGGCCGACGCCGCCACCGGCCTCGGCGGGATCGCCTTAGCAGGGTTGCTTCATCAAGACAGCCTCCTGGCGTCGCCGCCGTCGATCGACCCGGCCCGGCCGTTCGCCCCGCGGCCGCCGCACTTCCCGGCGACGGCCAAGAACGTCGTGGTCATCTTCTGCGCCGGGGCGGTCAGCCAGCTCGAAACCTGGGACTACAAGCCGGAACTCATCAAGCACGACGGCAAGCCGTTGGCCGGCGGCCCGAAGGTGACGTTCCAGGGGCCGGCCGGCGAACTGGCCCGGCCGCAGTACCCGTTCCGCCCCCGCGGCCAGACCGGCAAGATGGTCTCGGACCTGATCCCCCACCTGGCCGGGCTGACCGACGACATCGCCTTCGTCCACTCGCTGACGAGCAAGTCGAACACCCACGGCCCGGCCGAGAACTTCCTGTCCACCGGCTCGGTGCAGGACGGCTTTCCGAGCCTCGGGGCCTGGGCCACCTACGCCCTCGGCAGCGAGAACCAGGACCTGCCGGCGTTCGTCGCCATCCCGGACCCGCGGGGCGTCCCGCAGGCCGGGGCGGCGAACTGGGGGGCCGGGTTCCTGCGGGCCGAGTTCCAGGGGACGCCGTTCGGGGCGAAGGACCCGATCCGCCACCTCGCCCCGCCGGCGGGGGTGGACCCGGCGGGGGATCGCGCCGCCCGCGAACTGCTCGGCCGGATGAACCGGCGGCACCACGAGCGGCACCCCGGCGACGACAAGCTGGCGGCCCGGATCGCCAGCTACGAACTGGCCGCCCGGATGCAACTGAGCGTCCCGGGCGTGGCCGACCTGTCGGCCGAGCCGGCCGAGGTGCTGAAGCTGTACGGGGCCGACGACACCGCCAACCCCACCAAAGCCGCGTTCGCCCGCAACTGCATCCTGGCCCGCCGGCTGGTCGAGAAGGGCGTGCGATTCGTGCAGCTCTTCAACGGCGCCTACGCCAGCGCCGGCGAGCTGAACTGGGACGGGCACAGCAAGCTGAAGGAGCAGTATGACAAGCACGCCGCGGTCCTGGACCAGCCGGCTGCGGCCCTCGTCACCGACCTGAAGCGGCGGGGCCTGCTCAAGGACACGCTGGTCGTCTGGTGTACCGAGTTCGGCCGGATGCCGATGTTCCAGAAGGGCGTGCAGGGCCGCGACCACAACCCGGACGGGTTCACCTGTTGGCTGGCCGGTGCCGGGGTGAAGCCCGGCGTCAGCCACGGGGTCACGGACGAGCTGGGCCGCAAGGCCGTGCAGGACGTGCTGAGCCTGCACGACTTCCACGCGACGATTCTGCACCTCCTCGGCCTCGACCACGAGAAGCTGACCTACGAGCACAACGGGGTGCAGCGGCGGCTGACCAACGTGGAAGGCAAGGTCATCCGCGAGGTCCTGACCTGACCGGGCTACCGCCGCCGGTCGTCCACCCGAACCGCGAACCCCTCGACGGTGTTCCCGTCCAGGGTGATGTCCTTCGTATCCTTACCCAGTCGGAAGCCGGCCCGCTTGGCCGGGCCGCGGGTCTCCCTCAGGATGTTGTTGCGGAACACCAGCCCGGCCGTCGTCCCCTGCACGTCCACCGCGGCCGCGTCGTCGCCGCCGGTGTCCTCGACCGTGTTCCCCTCGACGGTGTTCCGGTCGCCGGTGAACCCCGGCCCGCGCTCGGGGCGGAACAGGATGCCGGCCTGCCCGCTGCGGCGGACGGTGTTGTTGCGGATGCGGTTGTCGGTGTCGCGGTGGCCGACCGAGATGCCGGCGGTCTTGGTGTCGTCGATGGCGTTCCCCTCGGCCAGCCCGTACTTGACGCCCCAGCAGAAGAACAGCCCGATGTGGCAGCCGGCGATGCGGTTGTTGCGGACCACCGGCCGCTGCGACCCCGACCCGGGGTGGAGGCCGAGCCCGGTGTGGCCGCGGCTGTCGCAGTCCTCGACGGCGACATCGTGGCAGATTTGCCAACTGATGCCGTCGCCGCGGTAGTCGCGGGCGACCACCTTGCGGATGGTGAAGTCGGCGCAGTCCTGGAGGAAGATGCAGCCGGCGTAGTTGCCGTCGAGTTCCGCGTTCTGAGCCTTGTTGCCGTCGAGCGTCAACCCTTCGATGTGGACGTTGGTGACGAACTCGCCGCTGAGGATCGGGAACAGGGTCGAGGCGGTCGGGGTGCCGTCGGCCCAGAGGTTTTCCCGTAGCCCCTTGTCGAGCCGGAAGCGGTTGCCGGCCCGGGCCACGAGGGTCCGCTTGATGACCGTGGCCCCGCCGTGGTGCGGGTTCTTGGCCCGCAGGCAGACGCCGTCGCCGACCCGGAAGCCGGCGGCGTCGGCCAGGGTGATCTCCTGGTCGTACCAGTCCGAGTCGGCGGCAAGCTTCGACGTGGCCGACGGCTCCTTGACCAGCACCGTGTCCGGGCCGCTGCCGACGAGCCGGAGGTTCGAGCACATGTACACGGCGTTGCGGAGCCGCCAGGTGCCGGGGAAGAGCTTGACCGTCCCGCCGCCCATCCGGGCCACCGTGTCGACGGCCGCCTGGAGGACCCGCTGGTCCTTGCCGCAGAGATCGCCGGCGTCGTTGCCGACGGTGAGGGTGAACCGCTCATCCCACTTCGGGGCGTGGCGGGTGTCGCCGGACGTGGCCCGCGGGTCGGTGACGGGCGGCCGGCCGTCGGCGGTGGCTTGGGCGGGGGCGTCGGCCCGGGCGAACGCGAGCGGCCCGGCGAGGGCGGCCCCGGCGGACGCGGTGCCGAGGAACCGGCGGCGGTCGACGGGCGGGAGCGGGTCGGGCATGACGGCCTCGGGGGTGGGAGGACGGCCCCGAGTGTACCAGCCGGCGGCACCGACCACGAGACCCTAAGCGAAGGCGTCGGCCCCCAGGCGGACGAGGACGGAGCGGACGTGTTCCCGGTTCACCGGGGTCGTGACCAGGAGCCGGAATAGGGGGTCGAAGGTGGCCGGCGCGAACGCCAGGGCCTCGGCCAGCGGTTGCCCGTCCCGCAGCGCTTCCGCGACCTGTTCGGCCGCCCAGGCCGCGCCCCGGCCGGCCAGCCGGCCCGCATCCTCGACCAGACGCGGCGACAGCGGGCGGTCGGCCATCAGCCCGGCCAGCGC
>JAIEQO010001013.1 GCA_019747655.1 Gemmataceae bacterium
GGTGCACCGGACCCCCTGGTGCACCGGACCCCCTGGTGCACCGGACCCCCTGGTGCACCGGACCCCCTGGTGCACCGGACAGTCCGAGGGTGCGCCATGAGAAGGACGTGGTGGTGCTGCGCTGGTCTGATGCTGGCGTTCGCGCTGATCCAGATCAGTGACAGCCGGGCGCTGGCCCAGGGTCAGAACCCGGGCACGGTATCCTGGGCCGTGTTCAACGGCGTGAACCACCCCAAAGCGAACCTGGCCCCGAACCCGAATGTCCTCGGGTCGGTCGAAGTTTACGGCAACTACCAAGCCAACAAGGGCTTCGTTCTCACCAAGGCCAGCTTCAAGTACACGGCCGGGGCCGGTGGGCAGCCCACGACCGTCAACCTGGCGTTCGGTGTCAAGGGGATCGGAGCGCAAGGCGCCGGCCAGAACATCATTCCGGCGGTCATCCCCCTTCCGACCGGGAACTACCAGGGGTGGGTCGAGGGCGAGTTCAAAGATCAACAGGGTAAGCCCGTTCAGCCGAATCCGATCAGTACGGTCGTCCAGTTCAAAATCTGAACTCGTCGCTCAAGCGGGGTACACGTCCGGATTCGCCCGATCAGGGAGCCAGCCATGAACGCGCGGCGTACGGGGTTCACCCTGCTCGAATTGCTGGTCGTCATCGCCATCCTCGGCGTCCTGATCGGCCTCCTGCTGCCGGCCGTGCAGAAGGTGCGGGCAGCGGCGGTCCGGGCCCAGAGCCAGAACAACCTCAAGCAGCTCGTACTGGCCGCTCACAACTGTGCGGCGCAGGACAACGGCCAGCTACCCGACCTGGACCTCGGCGTCCACTTCATGCTGATCCGGTATCTGGACGGGGGCGAGGCCATGTGGCACGAGTGGTACTCCCCGGACCGGCCCACCAACGACCTGCCGTTCAAGCCGTTCCTCAGCCCGGCCGACCCGTCCCTGGCCACCCACCCGGAAGGGTTCCCGCGGAACTACAGCAGCTACCCGGTCAACGGTCAAGCGTTTATCCGCCCGGTCGCACTCCCCGGGTCATTCCCGGACGGGAGTTCCAGCACGGTCGCGTTCGCCGAGCACTACGCCCTCTGTGACGACACCATCTTTGACTACGTGACGGCCCTAGTGACCTCAACCCAGGTCCGCCGGCCCTCGTTCGCCGACCACGGGCGGACGACGTTTTCCTACCCGTACCCGGTACAACTGCGAGACGTAATCCCGATCGCGTCGGGTAACCCGCCGGTGAGCCGGGCCAGCACGCCCGGTCTGACCTTCCAGGTCCGGCCCCGGCTTCAAGACTGCAACCCGCTCATCCCCCAGACCCCGCACGAGAGTGGTCTACTCGCGGGCATGGCCGACGGCAGCGTTCGGTCGTTCCACCCGGGCGTCAACGAGACGGTGTTCTGGGGGGCCGTCACCCCGGCCGGCGGTGAGGTCATCATCCTCGACTGACCCACCTCAACGACGAAGGAATTCAATCATGCGGATTCGGGCACTCGTTGCCGCGGTCGTGTTCGCCGGCCTAATCGGTGCGATGGCGGCCGCGGACGACAAGCCGGACTGGAGCGGGAAGGTCGGCTGGGCCGAGGTGCCGGTCAAGACGTACCCGGCCGTGAACGGCGGGAAGCCCGGCGTCATCGTCTTCGGGACGTACGAGCCGGTGAAAGGTTGGGAGGCCAAGAAGGTCGTCCTGAACTACATCCCGCGGGCCGGCGGGTCGCCGAAGGATGTCGAGGGCGTCAAGCTGGCCGACGGGAAGTTCGGGGCGATCGACCCGAAGACGAAGAAGGTCGTCCCGCTCAAGCTCCCGTTCGAGCCGGGTAAGTGGACGATGCGGGTGATCGTTACCTACGAGCGGAAGGAGGACGGCGAGACGGTCGAGGCCCCGGTCCAGACCTCGTGGGAACACGTCGAGGTCAAGTAGCCGAGCTACTTCCCCGGCCGGGCGGCCCACCGGGTCGGCCGGGTTCGCCAGTCGCGGAACCGGTCGGCCGGGATCGCGTCCCAGAGCTTCCCGGCCAGTTCCCTCCCGGCCGCGTCCAGCCGGTCCACCACCTCCCGCGGCCGGGCCGCCAGCCGCTCGTAGGCGGCCACCACCTCGGCCGCCGTCAGCCCGGTCCGCGGCAGCACCAGCACCGCCGGCGGCACGGCCGTAATCACCACCCGCAGCGGCACCCCGTCCGGGGCCACCGCCCGCACTACCTGCCAGCCGACCCCGGCCAGCTTCACCGCCGCCGCGTACTCGGGCGGCAGGGCCGGGGCGATCAGGTCGGCGAACGCCGCCGCCGAGTCGACCGCCTCGAACAACTGCCGGGCCTCGGCCGGCGTCACCTCGACCACGGCGACGCCCCGCCCGACCGTTACCTCGACCGCCCGGGCGTCCGCCGCAGACCCGAAGGCCGCCGCCAGCACGAATCCGAACACGACGGGCCGAAACATCGGTCTCCTCCCGATGGGGCAGGACCCCACCCCCACAGGGTTGGCGAGCCGGGGGCGTGAGCGACCGGAGTTCTGATACTCCGGTCGCTCACGCCCCCGGCTCGCCAGGCTCCCGGCTCGCCAGGCTCGCCCGCCGGGACCCCTTCCTCCGACGCCCGATTATACCGGCCGGCACCGACCGCCCTTCACCCGCGTCCCGCGTTCCCGCCGGCCGGCCGCCGGGCCGCGCGAAGATGTAGCGGTCCCGTGACCGGGCGAGTTCGGCCAGACCACTGGTCACTGACCACTGACCACTCCCGCGGAGCGGGTATCATGCCGGTATGCTCTTCTCCTGGCTCCGCAGCCGCCGCCGGCGGAAGCTCCTGGCCGAGCCGTTCCCGCTCCGCTGGGAACGCTTCCTGCAGCAGAACGTCGGCCACTACCCGCGGCTCTCCCTGCCCGAGCAGGCCAAACTGCGGGACATCACCCGGGTGCTGATCGCCGAGAAGACCTGGGAGGGGGCCCGCGGCCTGTACGTCACCGAGGAGATGCGGGTGACGATCGCGGCCGACGCCGCCCTGCTGCTGCTCGGGGCCGACCACGACTACTACGCCCGGGTCGACTCGGTCGTCGTCTACCCGGGGAAGTTCCGCACCCCGCAGCGGGACGACGACTGGGAGGACGACGAGCTGTCCGACACCGAGGCCGACGGGCAGGCCGTCTACCGCGGGCCGGTCATCCTGTCGTGGGAGGACGTGATCGCCGAGGCCCCGGACCCGGACTGCGGGTACAACGTCGTCGTCCACGAGTTCGCCCACCAGCTCGACTACCTGGACAACGTCGTCAACGGCACCCCGCCGCTGGGCGACCGGGCGCTGGAGGCCCGGTGGCGGTACGTCATGACGGTCGCCTTCGAGGACCACAAGCGGGCCCTCCGCACGGGCGAGGAGACGTTCTTCACCGAGCACGCGGCGACCAACGAGACCGAGTTCTTCGCCGACGCCAGCGAGGCGTTCTTCTGCCGCCCGGCCGACCTGGATGGCGAGAACCCGGAGGTCTACCGGCTGCTGGCCGCGTACTACCGGGTCGAGCCGCTGAAGTGGTTTCCCGACCCGCAGCCCTGACCGCCTCACCCGCCCGGCAGCAACCGTAACACCTCCTTCGCCTCCCGGATGACCTGTTCCTGGGTCCAGGGCGGGGTGATCGACTCCCCGGCCCGCCAGAGCGGGAGCTGGTCGGCGTGGTGGGGCGAGAGCGGGTTGCCGCTCTGCCCGCCGGCCAGGGCGAACGTGCTCTTGCCGAGGTCCGACAGGTCGAACACGGCCCGCAGGTTCGGGACGTTCTGCGGCACTCCGAGCGGGTCGAGCGGCCGGCACGCCCCCTGGTTGACGGTGTTCTGGTCGCCGCCGTGCGGGACCGGGCCGAGGTTGAACGCCGGGCCGAGCAGCTTGTGCTTGCCGAAGAGCGGGTGGGCCAGGGTCAGCGGCCGGAGGTGGCCCCACCCCCAGTACGCCGGGCCCGGCCCGGCCTCCCGCCGCAGCCGCCGCACCACCCCGGCTACGGCATCCGCGATCTCCTCCGGCCACGGCCGGGCGAACCAGCCGTCGGGCTGGTCGTTCAAGAGCCGGACGAGGTGGGCCACCCGCCGGTCGGCGAACAGGTTGTGCCCGTCGGCGTCGAGCCCGGTCGCCCCGAGGGCGACTTGCCAGCCGTTCGGGGCCTTCGCCTTCGCCACCCGGGTACACAGCTCGACCACCATCAGCTCGAACACGGCGGCGGCCGGGGAATCGGCCGCGACCCTGCCGTCCCAGTCCCGTAAGAGGGCCAGCCCCTCCCGGGCGTTCGGGTCGTCGGGTGTGACCGACAGCACGACCGCACGGACTTCCTCCCACGGCTTCGACCGCACGTCCGTTTGTAGCCCGGCGAACCCGGCCGGGGCCCAGCCGTCGGCCCTGCCCAGCTCCTCGCGGATCACCGTCGTCCGGTAGCCGTCGACGAAGTCGAGCCCGAGGAACGGTCTGGGCGAGCGGGGGCCGTCAGGCCCCTGATGCGTCGAAGGATCAGGGGCCTGACGGCCCCCGCTCGCCGAGTCTGGGGGGATGTGGTTCGCGGTCGCCACAACCCCGCCCGGCGGGTTCTCCAGGTGCGGCATCGCCTCGAACGGGACGTGCTCGGGCTCCCAGCCGCTGTCGGGCCGGTCGGCCGGGCGGGGGAGGAGGCCGTGGCCGCCCTTGCGGCGGGGCACTTGCCCCACGAGTTGGTAGCCGACGGTACCGCCGGCGTCGGCGTACACCACGTTCAAGGGCAACAGCGGCCAGTGGGCGAACGGCCGGCGGAAGTCGGCGAACGTCTTGGCCCGCATCGCCCCGAGGAACCCGTCGACCGGGAGCGGGTCGAGCCACACGGCCCGGAGCGACACGGCCTCGGGGATGCCATCCAGCAGCGGCGTGATGATTGGGCCGCGGGGCGTCTCCAACACCTCTTCGACCACGTCCGCCTTCCCCTTCACCCGGATGACCTCGCGGACCCGGTTGCAGGGGACGAACGACCCGTCGGCCTCGCGGACGCTCATCCCGTCGGGGCCGAGGGTTTCGAGGAACAGGTCCGTGTTGTCGGTCAGCCCGGCGGTGACGCCCCAGGCGGCGAACCCGTTGTGCCCGATCGGGAACCCCGGGGCCCCGACCAGCGACGCCCCCATCGCCTCCCAGTCCGGCGCCCGCAGGTGGGCCAGGTGCCACGGCGGCGGGGCGACCGGCCCGAGGTGCGGGTCGTTGGCCAACAGCGGCTTGCCGGACGCGGTCTTACTGCCCGCGACGGCCCAGTTGTTCGACCCGCCACCCCGGGGCAGGACGGTGTGGAGGGCGGCGATGTCTTGCGCGAGGAGGTCGAGAAGCGACGACCCCACCCCCCGGCCCGGAAGACCCCTCCCCCTAACCCCCTCCCCCGGGGGGAGAGGGGGGACCGGAGAAGAGGGTCGCCGGCTCTTGTCTTGCTCCCCCTCTCCGCCGCGGGGAGGGGAAGAAAAGGGAAGGGGAGCGGACCGGGCGGAGGGGTCCTGGTACACAGGGTCCAGCGCCTCGACGGCGGCCGCCCCGTCGGACCGCAGCAGCCGCAGCCGGGCCAGTTCCACGTCCCAGTTCGACGGCAGGAGGAACGACTGGAGCTTGAGGACGGCCAGCACGTCGGCCGGCTCCCAGGCCGACGGCGTGCCGCCCAGGACGGCGAACTCGTGCGGCTTCTTGGGGAGCCCGAGGGTGGCCCCGGCGGTGACGCCCCGGGCGTAGGCGTCGAACGTCTCCCGGGCTGCGGGCGAAAGCACCGTCACCTGCCGCTCGGCCGCCCGCCGGAACCCGACCCGCCGGCTGAACCGGTCGACCGGCAGCCCGTCCGGGCCAACCCACTCGGCCAGCCGGCCGCGGACGACCCGCCACAGCAGTTCGAGGTGGCCGGCCCGGTCCTGGCCGTGGACGAACCCGAGCCCGAACCAGGCGTCGATGTCGGTGGCCGCGTCGATGTGGGGGACGCCCCACTTGTCCCGGCGGATGGTCAGCGGGGCCGACGGGCCGGGGACGCGGAGGTCGCCGCTGGTCTGGGGGAGCCGCCGGCCGAGGGCCAGCCGGAGGAGCAGCCGGGGGAGGTTCATGCGGAGATGATAGGGGGCGGGCTAACGGGACCAGGGGT
>JAIEQO010000487.1 GCA_019747655.1 Gemmataceae bacterium
CGGGGGGCGTGCCCCCCCTGATTGCTACGGGTTTCTGGGGGCTCACGCCCCCCGCTCGCCCGGAAAGAGCGATCGGCTCACGCCCCCCGCTCCTCCGCCGGCCCCGCGAGGATGTACGCCCCGTCGGCGACCGGGACGAACCCGCCCGGATCGTCGGCCAGCGGCACCCACCCGGCCCCGTCCCACTCGTACCCCGGGGCCGCCCCCGGCCGGCGGACCAGCACCGTCCCGTCGGGTAACGGGACGATGCCCCGCGGCACCGGCGTCACCGCCCACCCGCCCGGGCCGCGGACGGCGACGTGGACCGACGGCATTCCCTCCGCCAGCGTCGGGAACAGCCCACCGGCCGGGGCTGGCGGCCGGCACCCGACCTGCCCCGGCGGGTGCGACCGCCGGCACGCCCCGCAATGGTACGGGTGGCCGGCCCGCCACACGTCCAGCACCACCCCCTCGGCCGGGGTCAGCCCGAGCGCCGCTATCGCCGGTGGTCCGTCCGTCGGCGTCATCGTCCTGCGGTGCTCGGCCCCGCTCGCCCGGACGAAGACCGCTTCCGGCATCCCCCCCTCCGGGTGCAACAGCCGGGCCGTCACCCCGCCCGGTCCGTCGGCCGTCAGCACGCCGGCCTCCCAACGGGCGTCCCCCTCCCAGTCGAGCGCGAACGCCGGGCTGCCTACCCGGACCGTCCGGACGGGGTCGCGGAGGTGGGCCACCGCCGCCGCGAGGTCGTCGGCCGGGCCGTACTCGGTGAACCCCGGCGGCGACACCCGCCCCGGGCCGGTCAGCCGGTAGACCGCGGCCCGGGCCGTGACCTCGGGAACGTCCCAGTCGGCGAGGTCGGCCGGCGGGCCGGCCAGGACGAACAGGACCGGCCGGGGCGGGCCGCGGAGCAGGTCCCACAGGACCGGCCCGGCCACCGGGTAGCGGCCGAGCTGCCGGCGGGCCTCGCCCGAAGCGATGGCGCGGACGACCTCGGCGAGCGGGTGCAACTCCCGGCCGCCGAGGAACGCCACCTCCGGCTGCTCGGCCGGCGGGACCTGCTCGGCCAGCTCCTCCAGAACGCTCAGGACCGGGCCGTCCCACAGCGGGGCGGCGGCCGCGGTGGCGTCGGCCACCACCACCCCCCGGGGCAGCCCGGCCGGGTCCGCCCGGAACCACCCGTCCCCCCACCCGGCGGCGCTCAAGGCTGTGACCCACCTTCGGCGGGTGGCACAGGCAGGAATGCCTGTGCTTGCCGGCCGCACAGGCAGGAATGCCTGTGCCACCGACCCGAACCCCTCCCACCACTGTATCGCAACCGGGGCCGGAATCCGCTCGCCCGCCGGCCGGCCGGCGGCTACCATCACCGGCGGACCGCCCCGGAGCCCGCGTGACCACCTCACCCGACCCGCCCCCGGACCCCTGGTACGCCCGCCACGGCGGGGTGGTGTTCCTGGCCGTCCTCGTCCTCACCCTCGTCACCGCCCCGTTCGCCAACGACGCGGACGACAGCCGGGCGGCCGAGCCGGTCCTGGTCACGGTCGTCCTGGTGGCCGGGGTCGGGGCGGTCGGCGGGCACCGGTGGACGGTCCTGGCGGCCGCCCTGCTGGCGATCCCGGTGGTCACAGGCCGGTGGCTCCACCACGCCCGCCCGACGGCCGTCGCCGAGACCGCCTACCTGGCCGCCGGGGTGGTGTTCGCGGCCTTCGTCGCCGGGCACCAGATGGTGGTCGTCTTCCGCACCCGCCGGGTCGACGCCAACGTCCTGTGCGCCGGGATCACCGGCTACCTCCTGGTCGGGCTCCTCTGGGCGGTCCTGTACCGGCTGATCGCCGCCGCCACCCCCGGGGCGTTCGCCGTCGGCCCGGACCGGCGGGAGCTGGAGGGGCTGGAGGCCGGGTACTTCAGCTTCATGACCCTCAGCACGGTCGGGTACGGGGACATCGTCCCGGTCTCCCGCCCGGCCCGGATGCTGGCCGTCCTGGAGGCCACCACCGGGCTGTTCTACGTGACCGTCCTGATCGCCCGGCTGGTCGCCCTCTACTCGTCCGAAACCGCCCGCCCGCACGCGAACCCCCCGGGAGCCGCCCCGTGACCCCGACCCGCCGCTCGTTCCTCGGGACCGCCGCCCTGGCCGGGGTCCTACCGGCACTCCGCCCGGGGCTCGCCAAGCAACCCGCCGACCCGCTCCCGGCGTGGAACGACTGCCCGTCGAAGCGGGCCATCCTCGACTTCGTCGCCAAGACGACGACCGAGGGCGGCCCGGACTTCGTCAAGCCCTACGACCGGGTCGCCGTGTTCGACAACGACGGCACCCTCTGGCCGGAGCAGCCGTGGCCGTTCGAGGGGGTGTTCGCGGCCGACCGGGTGAGGGCGATGGCGGCCGCCGAGCACCCGGAGTGGAAGACCACCCAGCCCTTCAAGGACATCATCGACGGGAACGTGAAGGGGCTGATCGACCAGGGGCTGCCGGCGGTCATCAAGCTGGTCGCCGTCACCCACACCGGGATGACCACCGCCCAGTTCGACAAGACCGTCCGCGACTGGATCGCCACCGCCAGGCACCCGCGGTTCGACCGGCCGTACACCGACCTCGCCTACAAACCGATGCTGGAGGTGCTGGCGTTCCTCCGGGCGAACGGGTACAAGACGTTTATCGTCTCCGGCGGCGGGGCCGAGTTCATGCGGGTCTGGGCCGACAAGGTGTACGGCATCCCGCCCGAGCAGGTGGTCGGGACGATGTTCAAGATGGAGTACCAACTCAAGGGCGACCGGCCGGACCTGTGCATCCTGCCGGAGGTGATGCTGGTCGACGACAAGGGCGGCAAGCCGGTCGGGATCGAGCAGGTGATGGGCCGCCGGCCGGTGATGTGCTTCGGGAACTCGGACGGCGACCTCCAGATGCTCCAGTGGACGACGATCGGCCGCAAGCCGAGCTTCGGGCTGATCGTCCACCACACCGACGCCGTCCGGGAGTGGGCCTACGACAAGGAGACGCACTCGAGCGGGAAGCTGGTCGAGGCCCTCAAGCAGGCCCCCGAGCGGGGCTGGACGGTGGTGGACATGAAGGCCGACTGGAAGCAGGTCTTTACGTTCAAGGAGTGAACCGCCGGCGAGGGACCTTTGGTGGCACAGGCCGCCCGGCCTATGCGAGATGTGGCCCACAGGCCGGGTGGCCTGTGCCACCGGAACCGACTCCCGAGGTGCGCCATGAGTTACGAGTTCACGGGCGAGCAGAACGACCTGATCCGCCGGCTGTCCCGGAAGATGAGCCTGGTCGGGACGGTGTGCGTGGTGTTCGGCGTCTTGTACCTGCTGTCGTCGGTCCTGCTCTTGGTGTTCCTCTTCAAGGACCGCATCCCGGCGGACGTGATGCAGAAGATCCCGGCCGAGGTGCAGAGCCAGGTCCCGGCGAACGACTACCTGTGGGGGATCGTCGTCCAGACCGGGCTGGCCGCCCTGCTCTTCCTCCTGATCGGGTCGTGGACCCGGTCGGCGGCGGCCGCGTTCGGCGAGATCGTGACCACCACCGGCCGGGACGTGTCCCACCTGATGGCCGCCCTGTCGTCCCTGCACAAGATGTACTCGCTGATGTACACCCTCATCATCGCCACCGTCCTGGCCTTCCTGGTCGGGCTCGGGCTCCAGTTGTACCTGCGGTCGGCCGGCTGACCCGCCGTCCCCCCCGGCGGCCCCGGGACTGGGCCGCCGGGGCCATGCCCCCGTTCCTTTTTCCTTCTTCCTTTTTCCTTGCTACGTCACCGGCCGACCGGCAGGGTCAGGGCCGGGACGCCCCCGATCTGCTGCCGCCGGAAGTCCAGCCGGCGGAGCTGGAGGACCAGGAAGAAGGTGGCCTTCGTGTCCGCGTCCCGGTCGTCGACCCAGAACCAGTGGCCGCGGTACCACACGGCCGCGTAGGCGTCGGCCGGCGGGCGGTGCTTGTGGCCCTCGCACGAGCGGACCCGGAACACCCCGGCGGTGGCCGCCCCCGGGTCCACCCCCGGCACCTCCCGGACCAGCCCGGCGGCCCGGTGGGCGGCCGGCACCTCGACCCCGTTGGCCAGGTAGAACAGCGCCTGGGCCGTCGACCGGGGCGTCACCCGCAGGGCGTCGGCCGGCGGGCCCGGGTTCTTGAGCGGGTCCGGCACCCCGCTCGCCACCTCCAGCTCGTACCGGTCCCGCCCCGGGGTCATGTTCAGGATGTCCTCCAGCTCGGCCAGCTCCGGGCTCCCCCGCCCGGCCGGGTTCACCTGGAGCACCAGCCGCTTCTGCCGCTTGACCAGCTCCCAGGTCGCCCCGTCCCCCCGGGGGTGGTACTCGAACCCCTCCTTGGCCGCCTCGACCACCGCCGCCGCGGTGATCGCCCCGGCCGGGACCGGCCCGCCCACCGCCGTCGCCCGGTCCTCCGCGTGGACCGACATCAGCTCCCGGTCCTGGGCGGCCTGGAGCAGGTCGCAGGCCCGCCGGAACCGGTCGTAGTCGGCCGGCACGTCCCGCGGCGGGCCGGCCGGCGGGGCCCAGTTCGGCACCCCGTTCAGCCGGTCCACCCACACCCGCAGGACGTCCGCCACCGGCCACCCGGACTGGCCGAGGAACACCAGCGTGTCGGCCGTGATCGGGGTCAGGTACTGGCGGACGCTGCTGGCGTCGTCGTCCGGGGTCATGCTGACCGTCGGCCGGGTCGCCCCGGACACCGTCCCGAACGGCAGGATCGAGGTGAACGTGTCGTACAGGTTGCCGGCCGGGTTCGCCACCCGGGCGGCCTGGCTGTTGAAGAACGGCCGGGCCTCGGCCCCGGCGGCCAGCTCGTACTGGGCGGCGATGGCCGACACCCGCAGGGCGTGCGGCGTCTCCAAATACCGCAGCCGGACGACGTTGTCCAGGAGCTGCTCGACCTCCACCCGCTCGACCGCCGCCGCGTACCGGCCGTGGGTCTTCTCGATCGCCTTCGGGCCGAACGAGCACCCGCCGCCGGGGGCGGCCGCCGCGAGCCCGAGTACGACCACCCACCGCCCCATGCCGGCCCCCGCACGACCCGCGTAACCAGACCTGTCGTCAGGATCGGCACGAGCGGGGCGGCGGGATGAGGGGAACTCCCGACCCGGGGCTGTCGCCCCGGGCTACGTTGTGTCGCCCCCTTCAGGGCTCCGGAATCGGGGTTTTGAGGGCTGAAAGCCCGACACAACGTAGCCCGGGGCGACAGGGTCCGGAACCTCACCCCGGCGTGAGCAGCCCGTACTTGAGGAGCCAGGCGACGGTCGCCCGGGCGGGCTCGGGGGCGAGCCCCCGGCCCTCCAGGTCGGCCGCCAGGGCGCCGACCGTCGCCCCGGCCTCGGCCGCCCGGAGTAGCTCGGCCAGCACGACCGGGTCGGCGCACCGCCGCTCGGCCACGAAGCCCGTCAGCGCCAGCCCGAGCACCCGGGGCAACACGGCCGCCGCCCCGGGCACGGCCTGCACCGGGCTGGCGTCGTCCAGCCAGCCGGTCGGGTAGCCGGCGAACGACACCTCCGGCGGGGGATACCGGACCACCCCGGCCGCCGCCACCCGGCCGACCTCCCGCTCCTGCTCGGCCCACAGGCTTTCGTAGGCCCGGATGACGTGCCCCCAGGCGAACCGGGCCAGCACCCGCTCCCGCCCGGCCGCCCCCATCCGCTCCCGGAGGGCGTCGTCCCCGACCAGCCGGGCCAGGGCGTCGGCCGCCGCCCCCGGGTCGACCGCCACCGCCTGGCAGCAGCCGGCCAGGAAGTAGTCGTAGTTCACCGCCCCGCCGACCAGCCGGGCCGTGGCCCCGGCCGTCGCCCCGCGGACCGCCCGGGTCGGCACCAGGTAGCCGGTCTGGCCGTCGGCGATCAGGTCCTTGTACCCGTCCCAGTCGGACCCGACGACCGGCCGGCCGGCCGCCATCCCCTCGACCACCACCAGCCCGAACGTCTCCTGGATGTTGTCGGGCAGTGAGATGACGATGTCGGAGGCCGGCCAGACGGCGGCCCGGACCTGCGGGTCCTGGCCGTCCACGAAGCTGACCCGGGCCGGCGGGGCGAACGCGGCGGCCCCGGCCCGGAAGGCGTCGGCCGTCGGCTGGTTGGCCGCCCACCCGGCCATGACCAGGTGGACCGCCCGGCCGGCCCG
>JAIEQO010000955.1 GCA_019747655.1 Gemmataceae bacterium
CCTTGAACGCTGACCCCTCCCCCCGGCCCCCCCCCCGCGACGGAGAGGGGGAGGAAGCCCCGAGCCGGCGGTCTGGTCCCCCTCTCCCCCGGGGGAGGGGGTTAGGGGGAGGGGTCCCTATGATACCCGGGTAGCGGCATCTGTTCCGCACCCGGGCTGCCGATGATCGACTGCCACGTCCACGCGGTCCCACCGAACCTGCCCGGCGTCGGGCCGCTCTCGCCGCTGCTGAAGCTCTCCCCCGAGACGGTCGCCAGCGAGCTGCGGCAGCAGATGCAGACGGCCGGGGTGTCGGCCGCCCTGGCGATGGGTGAGTGGAACGCCGGCCCGGACGACCCGCTCGGCGTGAACAAAACGCTGGCCATCGCCGCCCTCGTCCCGGGGCTGCGGCCCATCGGCGTCTGTGACCCCACGAAGACCGACGCCGGCCACTTCCGGCGGGTCGAAGAGGTCCTGGCCTCGGGCCGGCTGGCCGCCCTCAAGTGCTACCTCGGCTACCTCCACTACGAGCCGGCGCACCCCCACTACCGCCGGTACTACGAACTTGCGGCCAAGCACCGGCTCCCCGTGATGTTCCACACCGGCGACACCTACTCGCCGATGGCCAAGTTACGCTACGCCCACCCGCTCGGGGTGGACGAGGTGGCCGTCGACCACCCGGACACCCGGTTCGTGATGTGCCACATCGGCAACCCGTGGGTGACGGACTGCGCCGAGGTGATCTACAAGAACATGAACGTCTGGGCCGACCTGTCCGGGCTCTTGGTCGGCGACGACGGGGTGTTCGCCACCGAGGAGGCCCGGGACCTGGCCGCCGACCTGATGCACGAGGTCCGGCGGGGGATGAAGTACGCCGAGCGGCCGAACCGGTTCCTGTACGGGACCGACTGGCCGCTGGCCCCGATGCCGGCGTACCGCGACTTCGTCCGGGAGGCCGTCCCGCCCGAGTACCACGAGTGCGTCTTCGAGGAGAACGCCCGCCGGCTCTTCCGGCTGGGGTGAGTTGTGGCACAGGGTAACGCCGGTTAGAGTAGCGGGAGGGTGTGATGGCCATCGTCCAGGTCATCCACGAGGCGGTTCTCGGGTGCCATTCGGTCGCCCTCGATGAGCACGCCGTCACGCGAATGGGCGAGCGGGGCGTCACCGAGGACGAGGTGATCGAGGTCCTGAAGAACCCTGATCGGACCGGCCTCCGGACCCAGCCCAACCGGTTCCGCTACCGGAAGGTACTCGCCGGCCGGTCGATGTGGTGTTCGAGCACGACCCGACCCAGATCGTCGTCATCACCGTCATCGCGTAG
Organism: Gemmataceae bacterium; assembly: GCA_019747655.1. GTDB lineage: Bacteria > Planctomycetota > Planctomycetia > Gemmatales > Gemmataceae > Urbifossiella. The sequence goes on from JAIEQO010000955.1 coordinate 1,301, forward strand.
CGACCGAGGGGTGGGGGGAGAAGAGTCGTGGCAGAGCCGAAGTTCGGGTTAGAGGTCTCGTTCAACGCCACCACGGGTGAGCCGGTCGCCGCCTACCTGCGTGTGCGGGAAGAATCGGTCGCCACCACCACCGAAGTGAGCGAGGGGGTGGCGTTCGCGGACTACGCGGCCGACGGGCTGCTACTCGGGATCGAACTGCTCGCCCCGTGCTCGCTGGCCGTCATGGACCAGCTCGGGGCGGCCGAGCCGGAGCCGGTCCGCCGGTTCCTCCGCGGCGGGCCTCCGCGCGAGCTGATCGTAGCCTGAGCGGTTGTGGGGGGCGGCGGGCACCGTCGGCCGGGTATAATCAACACCTCCCGCCCTGCCGTCTCACGGTCCACCAATGCTGAACACGTCCCTCCGCGATGCCGTCCTGCGGGTCCTGCCGAAGGTCAAGACCCCGGCCCAGTACGCCGGGGGGGAACTCAACTCGGTCGCCAAAGACCACCGCCACGTCCGCGGCCGGGTCTGCCTCGCATTCCCCGACGCCTACACGATCGGGATGAGCCACCACGGGCTCCAGGTCCTGTACACGATCATGAACGCCGACCCGCAATGGGCCTGCGAGCGGGCGTTCACCCCCTGGCTCGACTTCGAGGCCGTGCTGCGGGGCCACAAGCTGCCCCTGTACGGCCTGGAGACGTTCACCCCGCTGAAGGACTTCGACGTCGTCGGGTTCAGCCTCCAGTACGAGGTCTGCTACACGAACCTGCTGACCATGATCGACCTCGGCGGCATCCCGCATTACGGGGCCGACCGCCTCGTCACCGACCCGCTGGTCATCGCCGGCGGCCCGGGGGCCCAGAACCCGGAGCTGCTGGCCCCGTTCGTCGACCTGTTCGTCATCGGCGACGGCGAGGAGAGCCTGCCCTGGGTCATGGACCGGTGGATGACGCTCAAGGAGCGGGCGATCCGCGACGGCGACCTGAGCCACCGCCGGCGGATGGACATGCTCGCGGAAGTGGCCGGCGGGACCACCTGGGCGTACGCCCCGGCGTTCTACGACTTCGACTACCACGCCGACGGCACGATCGCCAGCGTCACCCGCACCCGGTCCGACGTGCCCACGGAGGTCATGGCCTGCACGATCCAGCAGGACCTCGACGCCATCCCGCTGCCGACCAAGCCGGTCGTGCCGTTCGTCCAGACCCCGCACGACCGGATCGCCATCGAGATCATGCGGGGCTGCCCGTGGCAGTGCCGGTTCTGCCAGAGCACGGTCATCAAGCGGCCGCTGCGGGTCCGGTCGGTCGAGACGATCGTGGCCGCCGCCCTGGAGAGCTACCGCAACACCGGGACGAACGAGATCAGCCTGCTGTCGCTCTCGAGCAGCGACTACCCGCACTTCGAGGAGCTGGTCCGGCGGATGCACGAGGTCTTCGGGCCGCTCGGGGTGAACGTGTCGCTGCCGAGCCTGCGGGTGAACCACCAGCTCCGCAGCGTGCCGAAGCTGATGCAGGGGTGGAAGCGGGCCGGGCTGACCCTGGCCCCGGAGGTCGCCCGGGACGACATGCGGGAGCAGATCCGCAAGAAGATCAAGAACGAGGACTTGGTCGAGGGCTGCCGGGCGGCGTTCGCCGCGGGCATGTCGCACGTCAAGCTCTACTTCCTGTGCGGGCTGCCGGGCGAGCGGACGGCCGACCTGGACGGGATCGTCGACCTGGCCGAGCAGATCAGCGAGGTCGGCCGGCAGGCGACCGGGCGGTACAAGGAGGTGACGGCCAGCGTGTCGAACTTCGTCCCGAAGCCGCACACCCCGTACCAGTGGAACGGGATGCAGACCCGGGAGTATTTCCGCTGGGCCGGCGACTACCTGCACCGGCGGAAGCGGAACCGGGTTGTGAAGATCAAGCAGCACGACATCGAGACCAGCCTGCTCGAAGGCATCCTGACCCGGGGCGACCGGCGGGTGGCCCCGGCGCTGTACGAGGCGTGGAAGCGGGGCGCCCGGCTGGACGGCTGGAAGGAGTGCTTCAACCCGCAACTGTGGTGGCAGACGTTCTCGGACCTGGGTATCGACGTGGACTTCTACCGGACCCGGCAGCGGCCGATGAGCGAACTCCTGCCATGGGACCACGTGAACGTCAAGAAGGGGCGTGCGTACCTGGAGAAGGAGCAGGAGCGGAGCGTGTTGCAACTGAAGGTGATGGCCGAGGCGGTCGGCGAGGGCGGCACGGGCTGCGGCGGCTGACGGGCGGACCCAACCGGAGGGCGAACGATGATCGTGAAGAATCCACTGACCCCGCCCACAGGGCTGGCACCGCCGACGCTCCCGGGCCCACCCCGGTTCACCCGGGACGAGTACATGCAGTTGTCCGAACACCCGGTCATCGCCAACCGGCGGGTCCAACTCATCGGTGGGGAGCTAGTCGAGATGCCCGGGCAGAAGAACACGGGGTTCGCGGCGATCGCCCGGGTCCAACGGCTCCTGGAGGCCGCGTTCGGCCCGGGCTACTGGGTCCGCAACCAGGGCACCCTGGACCTGTCGCCCTACGGTGTGCCCGACCCCGACCTCGCGGTGATCGTCGGCGACCCGGACAACCCGACCGACGACAACCCATCCACGGCCTTGCTCGTCGTCGAGGTCAGCGACTCGACCCTGAGCTACGACCGCAACGCTAAGGCCAGCATGTACGCCGCGGCCGCGATCGCCGACTACTGGATCGTAAACGTGCCAGGTGGCCAGCTCGAAATCCGCCGCGACCCGCAGCCGGACGCCACCCAGGAATTCGGCTACGGGTACGCTTCCCTGACCACCCACAAGCCGGGCACCACCGCGTCCCTGCTGGCCCTGCCCGGGGCGGCCGTCCCGGTCGACCGGCTGTTCGTGTAGCCGGCCCTACCCGCCGGCCCCGGGGAGCGGCCGGTCCCAGCTCGGGCGGAACGACTCCTCCTTCTGCCGGGCCCGGTGGAACACGTCGGCCAAAAACAGCAGCGACCGGCAGCGGGCGGCGAACGCCTCCTCGTCCCGGCCCTTCCGGGCCGCCGCCTCGGCCGCCGCCGCCAGCTTGGCGTGGGCCGCCCAGTCGACCGCCACCCCCTGCCCCTTCATCGCCTGGGCCAGCGCCCCCTCGACCTGCGCGAACCGGTCGGCGATCTCCGGGTTCGGCCGGCACGGGTGCCGCTTGTACACGTTCGGCGGCTTCGGCGGCACGTCCGCCGGCGGCGGGTGGGCCGGCTCCCGCCAGAGCTGCACCCCGAGCCCGACCAGCCCGGCCGCCACCGCCCCGGCCGCCAGCACGAACGTGACGGCCGCCCCGGGCACCTTGTTCTGGTGCATCAGGACCGACAGGAGGACGGCCAGGCAGCCGACGCCGAGGGTGGTGAACGGCCACGGGACCCGCCGGTTCCACCCGGCCACCGCCCGCCGGAGGAACCCGGGCCCAACCTTAAGGGCGGCCGACTCCCCGGTCCCCCCGGCCACCTGGACGACCAGAGCGGTGATGTTGTCCGGCCCGCCCCGGAGGTTGGCCAGGTTGATCAGGAGCCGGGCCGCCTCGTCCGGCGGCAGGGCCGCCACCACCGCCCCCACGTCGGCCGGCGGGACCACCCCGGTCAGCCCGTCGCTGCACAGGACGAACAGGTCCCCGGGCTTGACCGGGTGCGGCCCCTCGACGTCCACCTCCACGTCCGGGTCCGGGCCGAGCGACCGGATGATGACGTTCCGCTTGAAGTCGCCCAGCTCGTCCGGGTCGACCCCCTGCCGGCGGGCGATCTCCCACACCCACGAGTGGTCGAAGGTGAGCTGCTCGGCCACCCCGTCCCGGACGCGGTAGGCCCGGCTGTCGCCGACGTGGCCCACCCAGGCCCCGTCCGGGCGGACGACCAGGGCGGTCGAGGTCGTCCCCAGGCCGCGGAACTCCGGGTTCTCCTGGCCGATGGTGAAGATGCCCGCGTTGGCCTCCTCGAACGCCCGCCGCAGGGCGGCGGCCGCCCCGTCCCGGGCGTACCGCAGGTACAGGAACGGGATGTCCCGGACGGCCTTGGCGCTGGCCTTCTCCCCGACCGCGTGCCCGCCCATCCCGTCGGCCACCACGAACACGTGCCCGTGGGCCTCCCACCCGGGCCCGTCGGCCGCCGGCTGGGCCGCGCAGTCGTCCTGGTTGTGGCTCCGCTTGACGCCCACGTCGGTGAGCGCGGCGAATCGGACGGGCTGGAATCCCGGCACCGGACGGCCCCCGCGGGAACGACCCAACTGCCCCCATCTTACGGCCCGGGGGCGGCCGGCCCCACCCCACCCGGCCGGGGGTTCCGGTTGACCGGGGGCGGCGGCCGGGGTATGGCCCGGGCTGTCGATTGTAGCACCGATCCGCCGCGCCGCGGCGGAAGGTAAAAGGGACAAGGGAAAAGGAATGAAGGCCAGAGCGGTTCCTTTTTCCTTGTCCCTTTTGCCTTGTTTGGTCGCCGGGTGCGGCGGGGTCGACCGCCGGTTCGTGGTCGAGTCGAACGTCCCCGGGGCCCAGGTGTCGATCGACCGCCAGCGGGTCGGGTCGGCCCCGGCCCACCGGCCGTTCGAGTACTACGGCTGCTACACCATCACCGTCAGCCACCCGGACTACCAGACCCGGACCGAGCGGGTCGAGGTCTCGGCCCCGTGGTACGCCTACCCGCCGTTCGACTTCCTGGCCGAGGTGATGTGGCCGTTCCGGATCGAAGACGTCCGGCGGTTCTACTTCCCGCTGGAGCCGGCCCGGCGGCCGGACGTGGGCGAGCTGGTGACGGCCGCCGACGCCCTGCGGGAGCGGGGCCAGAACCTCCCGCCGCCGGCCGACCCGGCCCCGCCCGACCCGCCGCCC
>JAIEQO010000777.1 GCA_019747655.1 Gemmataceae bacterium
CTGACCGCCGCGACCGCCGCCGACCTGCCCGCGGCGTCCGCCAAGAAGGCCGCCGCGGCCGACGTGGCCGCCCTCCAGGAGAAGCTCGACGCCATCGCCGCCGACCCGGCCAAGACCAAGGGGGCCGTCCGGACCGCCCGGGCCCTGGCCCTGACCCTGGCCGCCTACGGGGACGAGGGCAAGGCCGCGGCCGGGTCGGTGCTGGAGGCCCTGCACGGCAAGACGCCGGACGCCAAGAAGGCCCTGGAGGCCCTCAAGGCCGGCAAGGGCGGCGGGGCCCTCGGCGACAAGCACGACCTGGAGGACGTGATGTCGCCGTTCCGGGCGGCCAAGGTCGGCGGGCTGAACATCGAGAAGGACCTGAAGGACGGGGCCAAGACCGGGAAGCTGGCGGCGGCCGACGCCGAGGTCCTCGGGGCCCGGTGCGTGGCCCTGGCCGAGTACACCCTGAAGATGCCCAACGACAAGGCCAAGACCAGCCCGGCCATGACCAAGAACTGGGAGAAGTGGACGAAGGACATGGCGGCCGCCGGCAAGGCGGTGGCCGACGAGGCCGGGAAGGGCGACAAGGCGGACGCCAAGAAGCTGACCGCCGCCCTCAAGAAGCTCGACAGCAGTTGCACCAACTGCCACAACCAGTTCCGGGACGAGTGACGCCGCCGGCGATGCGGGCCTTCAACGCGACCGGGGGCCGATCGGCCCCCGGTCGCGGTCGTTAGGGATGAAGGTCGATGAGTGCGGGGGTCGGTCAGGCGGCCTCGAACCGGTGGGCCAGCCGGCGGCTGTTCACGTCCAGGGCGGTCAGGATGTCGATGACCTGGTCGATCGGGAGGTGGTGGTCGCCGGCCCAGCGGAGCACGTCCAGGTTTTCTTTCCCGGCTTTCAGCTCGCCCAGGATCAGCCCGAGGAGTTCGGGCTGGTCGCAGAACTCCCGCTCCAGGAGGCCGAAGTCGCCGCGGTCCAGCTCGATCCAGAAGCACGTCCCTTGCAGGTGTTGGACCCACCGGGCCCGCAGGTAGACGGTCCAGTGCTCCTTCACCCAATGGCGGATGGCCACCTCGCCGAGGTCGTACCCGGCCCGCTCGCTCTCGATCCACTTGTGCCGGTCGGCCTCTTCCACGCAGTCCCGGTAGACGCTCTTCTCGACGTACCGGCCGCGGCCGGACTGGTGGGGCGGGGCCTCGGCACAACAGGCGGCGCTCATGGCTCGACCTCCCGATACCTGCGACCCGCCCGCAACGGGGGAGGGGGCGGCCGCGGCTCCGACCGGAAGACTATCAACCAATACCCATCTTAACCCGACGCGGGCTGACGGATCAAGCAGGTTGCAGCACCCGCCATGCCGGACGGATCGAAATCCGCCGACCCGTCCCGCCGTACTTCGACGCCCGGCCGGCCCGCCGGGTTCCATCCTCACCGGGCCAGGTAGCCGCCGTCCACTACCAATGTCTGTCCGGTGACGTAGCTCCCGGCCTCGCTGCACAGCATCAGCACCGGCCCGACCAGCTCCCGCGGGTCGCCCCACCGGCCGAGGGCCGTCCGGTCGGCGAACACCTGTTGCTCGGCCGCCGACAACACCGACTTCGGCATGTCGGTCAAAAACGGCCCCGGGGCGACGCAGTTCACCGTCACCCCGAACGGCCCCAGGTCGAGGGCGCTGGCCCGGGCCAGGCCCAGGAGCGCCGCCTTCGACGCCGAGTAGGCGTTCCGCCGCTCCTTCGACGCCAGCCCGAAGATCGACGACACGTGGACCACCCGCCCCCACCGCCGGGCCTTCATCCCCGGGACGACCGCCCGGGTCAGGGCCATGACCGACGACAGGTTCACCTCCAGCACCCGGTCCCAGGTCTCGTCCGCGACCTCGTCGATCGCCTGCGGGGCGTTCATCCCGGCGTTGTTCACCAGGACGTCGACCCGGCCCTTCCACCCGGCCGCCTTCGCGGCCAGTTCCGCGACCTGGGCCCGGTCGGCCACGTCGGCCACGAAGTACGTCCCGTCCCGCCCGGTCCCGGCCAGGATGTCGTCCAGGGCGGCCTTGAGTTCGTCGCCGTGCCGGCTGGCGATGACCACGTCGGCCCCGGCCTCGGCGAACCCCCGGGCCATCGCCTTGCCCAGGCCCTTATTCCCGCCGGTCACGAGCGCGACCCGGCCGGTCAGGTCGAACAGGCTCGCGGGGTGTTGGCCGCCGGTCGGGGTCATAGCTGTTGGTACAGGCGGACCGAACGGGCGGCGGGTTTAGGAAAAAGTATCGCCGGGCCGGGGCGGGTGGGCAAGTGAAAAACTTCACGAGCAAGCCGGCCGGACCCGGAAGTCGCTACGGGATTGTCACTTCGACCCGGGCGTCCTTCCGCAGCCGGGCCACCAGGTCGGCCCGGTAGTCCTCGGCGAACGCCTCCCGCACGTCCTCGATGCACGCCTCGAACGTCCGGGGGGTGCCCGCCTTGCGGTCGTCGGCCCGGATCAGGTGATAGCCGGTGGCGGTTTCGACGATTTCGCTGACCTCGTTCACCTTCAGCCCGAACGCCGCCCGGCAGAACGCCTCGTCGGCGAGCATGTCCTTGCGCAGGATGTACCCGAGGTCGCCGCCGTCCCGGGCCGACGGGCACTGCGAATACTTCCGGGCCGCGTCGGCGAACGACAGCTTGCCGGCCAGAACGTCCGCCCGGACGGCCGCCAGCCGCTCCCGGGCGGCCGCCTTCTCGGCCGGCTTGGCCCCGGCCCCGACCCGGACGACGACGTGACTGACCTTCACCTCGGTCCGGTCGAAGTAGTCCGTGTTGGCCGCGTGGTACTGCCGGAGTTGGTCGTCCGTCACCTTCTGGCGGACGTACCGCTGGAGCTGCAAGGTCATCGTCCAGTTCGCCCGGACCTCGGCCTCGGTCTGGTTCGTCTCTTTCAGGAAGGCGGCCAGCGACTTCCCCTTCTTCGCCAGGTCGGCGGCGAACGCCTTCAGTTGGGCGTCGACCTCGGCCGGCTCGACCTTCGGGGCGTGCTTGGCCAGGAACTTGGCCAGCAGGTGGTCGTCAACCAGGTCAGAAACCACCTCGGTCCGCAGCCGCTTGAGTTGCGCCGTGGTCAGCGGGCCGATCTCGTACTTGGCCGCGATGACCGCGTCCACCCGCTCCAGCGGGATCGGGTCGCCGTCCACCGTCGCCGCCACGGCCGGGGCCGCCGGCGGGTCGGCCGCCCTGCCAGCCCCGGACAGACACAGCACGCCGAGCAGCACCAGCCGCCGCATACTTCGGTCCCGTGAACGACTCCCCGCGGGAGGGAGGGAGAGCCCGCTCCGGTCTTGCCCCCCTCTCCCCGCGGGGGAGGGGGTTTGGGGGGAGGGGTTTTTCTGATTGCCGTCCCGGGGTATACCACCCGGCCGGGTGCGGCTCAACCCCGACCGGCCCGGGCCGCTAAGATGGAGAGATGGTCTTGCTACCCACGTTACCGACCGTCCCGCCGGAGGCGGCCCACCGGCTCGCCCCGCTGGCCGGGCTCGGGCCGGGCGAGTTGCTCGTCCACGAGGTCTACAAGAGCGTCCAGGGCGAGTCGACCTTCGCCGGGCTGCCGTGCGTCTTCGTCCGGCTGGCGGTGTGCGACCTGCGGTGCGGCTGGTGCGACACCCCGCACGCCTTCACCCGGGGCGAGCGGATGACCCGCCGGGCCGTCCTCGACCGGGCACTGGCCTTCGATTGCCCGCTGGTCGAGCTGACCGGCGGCGAGCCGCTGTTGCAGCCGGACGCCCTGCCGCTGATGGCCGAGCTGTGCGATGCCGGGAAAACGGTCCTGCTGGAGACGAGCGGGGCCCACGACATCACCCCGGTCGACCCCCGGGTCCACGTCATCCTCGACCTGAAGTGCCCGGACAGCGGCGAGGCCCACCGCAACCACTGGCCGAACCTCGATGTCCTGAAGCCGGCCGACCAGATCAAGTTCGTGATCGCCAGCCGCCGGGATTGGGACTGGGCCGCAGGGGTGGTCCGCGAGCACCGCCTCGACGAGCGGTTTACCTGTCTGGTCAGCGCGGTGTTCGACCGGGTCGAGCCGGTCGTGCTAGTCGAGTGGCTGCTGGCGTCGGGCCTGGACCGAGTGCGGATGCAACTCCAGATGCACAAGTACATTTGGGACCCGGCCACCCGGGGGGTCTGACCGGTCCGGGGGGGCTGCCGACGACCCCACCCTCCCCCCTTACTTTTCACGTCATCGACCTGTTTTGCGGAAGTCGCGGCCGGTTAATACCTTGCGTCCACGACGCGGAGGTTTATGGAGCGGCAGGGCCGCCACGCTCGCCGCTCGTTTCGATCGCAACCCGTGACCGGGTCGGGTCTTGCTGTTTCGTCCTTTTGTGACGGTATACCGCCACGCCCGCCCCCTCTCGGTCCGGCCCGACACCGACTCCGGGTGTCTGCACACGCCATCCGACTTGCCAGGGACCGGGGACCGGCCGTGGCCGGACCCACGCGGCCGGTGTTGGGCAACACCCCGGCCGTTATCTATACAAATTATCACATACGATACCCGGGAGGTCAAGCCCGGTCGGGCCGGCGGACCTCGTACCCGGCCGGTTTGACGGGTAAACTACCCCATGCCGCCAGCCCCGCCGGAGGCCGACCGATGCCGTCCCCGTTCCCCGGGATGAACCCGTACCTGGAGCGCCGCCCGATCTGGCGGGAGTTCCACCAGAACTTCCTGACCGCCGCCCGGGCCGCGCTCGTAACCCAGGTCCGCCCTCGGTACGTCGTCCGGCTCGAACCGACCCTCTACATCCGCGAACCGGCCGACGACGGGCGTCGGGAGATCGGCGAGTCCGACCTCGGGTTGGTGCCCGGCCGGGGAGCGGCGGGGGCGGCCGCAGCCGTCCTCGAGGCCCCGGCCTACGGCACCCTGCCGGCCGGGGTCGATACCGAGGAGGTCTTCCGGATCGAGATCCGGGACCGGGACGGGAACGCGGTGGTCACGGTGGTCGAGGTCCTCAGCCCGACGAACAAGTATGCCGGCCGGCACCGGGAGCAGTACCTCACCAAGCGGCAACAAGTCCTCCACTCGGACAGCCACTTCGTGGAACTCGACCTGCTCCGGGGCGGACCCCGGATGCCGCTGATCGACCGGCCGCGGGGGGACTACTTCGCCGTCGTTAGCCGGGCGGACGACCGGCCCCAGGTCGGCATCTGGGCGTGGGGGTTGCGGGACCCCCTGGAGCCGGTCCCGGTCCCGCTTCGAGACTCGAACGCCCGGCTCGACCTGAAGGCCGTTCTCGACCGGGTGTACGACGAAGGCGGGTATGAGGACTTCGCCTACGAAGGCCCGCCCGAGCCCCGGCTGAGCCCGGCCGACGCCGCCTGGGCCGCCCCGCTCGTCCCGCAACCCCCGGCCCGCCAGGAGCCGTGATGGCCACCGCCGCCCCGCCGCAGACGCTCGCCGACCGGTACGCCGCCGCCTTCCCCGGGTCCCGGCGGCGGTTCGAGCAGGCCAAGGCCATCTTCCCCGCCGGCGTCACCCACGACACCCGGATGATGGACCCGTTCCCGCCCTACGTCTCCCACGCCCAGGGCGCGCACAAGTGGGACGTGGACGGCCACCGGCTCGTCGATTACTTCGTCGGCCACGGGGCGCTACTGCTCGGCCACTCGCCCGACGATGTCGTCCGGGCCGTCCAGGAGCAGATGGCCAAAGGCACCCACCACGGGGCCTGCCACGACCTCGAACTCGAGTGGGGCCGGCTCGTCCAGCGGCTCGTCCCGTCGGCCGAGATGGTCCGGTTCACCGGCAGCGGGACCGAGGCGACGCTGATGGCCCTGCGGCTCTGCCGCATCCACACCGGCCGGCCGAGGGTCCTCAAGTTCCTCGGCCACTTCCACGGCTGGCACGACGCCGTCGTGGTCGGCGCCGACGCCCCCTACGACGGGTCGCCCGTTCCCGGAGTCGCCGAGGCCGTCGCCGCGAACACCGTGGTGATCGCCCCGAACGACCTGAACCGGGTCGAGGATGTCCTGACGAAGGACCCCGCCATTGGGGCCGTGATCCTGGAGCCGACCGGCGGCCACTGGGGGGCGGTGCCGATCCGCGGGCCGTTCCTCCGGGGCCTCCGCGAGCTGTGTACCCGGCTCGACCGGGTGCTGATCTTCGACGAGGTCATCACCGGGTTCCGGGTCGCCC
>JAIEQO010000149.1 GCA_019747655.1 Gemmataceae bacterium
TTCGTCCTCGGCCCGCCGGCGCTCGCCGCCCTCGGCCTCCGCCGCCCGACGAAGGCCCTCGGCCACCAGGCGCTGCTCGAACACTACGCCGTCCTCGTCGCCTGCGCCCGCCGCGGGTGCGACGTGTTCACCGAGGACGAGGTCCACGCCCGCTTCCCCGACCTGTCCGAACCGGGCCTGTCGGCCAGGAACCTGTTCTTCGACGCCACGACCGACCCGCCGCGGCTCGGGTGGTTCGTGGTCGATCACGACAAGCTCAGCTCCCGCCTGGTGGGCAAGGTCGGCCGGCGGGTGGGGCGGCTCCTCGCGTCCGACCGGCCGGCCCTCCGCCGGCTCGTCCTCGACGGCGGGTTCTCGGTCCGCGTCGTCACCGCGACCGAGGGCAAGAAGCAGAACGTCCAGGCCGCGTTCGCCCGGAAGCCGCTCCGGAACGTCGCCGTCTCCGTCGAAGCCTACCCCGACGACCTCGAAGACTTCTTTCTCGTGAACCGGAGGTAACCCCATGTCCCGCGTCTGGACCGCCCGAAAGACCTCGACCTTCGTGCCCGCCGCGGTGGCGGCCGGGGCGTCCGCGCCCTACCCGCTGTCCCGGGCCGGCCCGCCGCCGGCGGCCGCGACCAAGCAGGCCCTCCGGCTGCTCGTCGGCTACACGCTCCTGTTCCTGCCGCTCCACGCCGGCGTCTGTTACTTCGCGGCGCGCTCGCCCGGCCTCGCCGTCGTGGCGGTGCCCGCCGCCGCGGTCGTGCTGCTGACGGTGGCGCTCGCGCGGTGGCTTCAACTCGACGACCTCCTCCAGAAGCTCCCGCTCGTCCTCGCCGTCGGCCTCGTCGGGGTCGGGCTGGTCTTCGTGTCGTCCCTGTCGGTCCCCCGGGGCCTCGCCGGGATGGACTTCTTCGGGGGGCTGTTCATCCTCATCGCGGTCGTGTCGGTGCTGGGGAGCCTCTACAAGCCGCTGGCCGTGACGTACCAGGCGGTGACGATGAAAACGCCCTTCCGTGACCTCTGCGTCGCGGCGGGGGCGCTCCTCGCCTCCCTCGCCCTCGCCCTCGTCGCGCACGCCCTGCCGCAGTTCGTGCTCGGGCTCTACTCCTGGGCCGTGTGCGGCGGCTACGCGGGACTCGTCGTCACGGAGTACGCGGCCTGGGCGCGGTCGAGTCCCGGGGTCAGCCTGGAACTGCGGATGCGGTTCGAGGCCGCCTCCCCCCGGCGGAAGGAGCCCGATGTCGTCGGGGCCGCCCTCGGGGCCGCGGCCTTCGGGGCGGGGCTCGGGGTGCTCGCCGCGTTCGGCAGCAACGTGCCGTCCCCGTCCCCCGACTTCGTCCGCTTCGCCCACGCCGTCGCGAGGGAACCGGAGGGGGTGAGGGAGGTCCTCGCGGTCATGCCCCCGCTCGGCCTCGTCGGGGTGGTGTTCGGCTTCCTCAAGGCGGGGCACTCGCTCGGCACGATGGTCCCCGGGAACCCGCTCGCGGCGGCCCGGTTCGGCTGGCAGGCGCTCGTCGTGTTCCTCACCTACCCGGAAGTCGAACACCCCCTCGTGCATCAACTCCGCGTCCGGTGGCTGCGGCCCCCGGCGGTGCGGGCGGCCCTCACCTGCGCGGCGCTGGCGACGGTCGCGACCGCCCTCGTCGCCCCGGCCGACAAGCCGCGGGACGCGCAAGCGGAGAAGTCAGCGGCGAGTCCCCCGGCCGTTCCGCCGCCGCCGACCCTTCCCCGCACGATTCCCCCGGGCGACCTCGAACTCGCCCGGATCACCGGTGAGCCGCCCGAGTTGTGGCTCGGCCCACAGTTCGCCCCACGCCCGGCCGTTCCGGCCCCGGCCGCCCCAGCTCAGGCGGCGAAGCCGGAGGACGCGGGAGCCGTAGGGCTCGGCGGGTGGGTGCTCGGGCTCGTCGTGCTGCCGCCGCTCGCCCTCGCCGTCATGGTCTTCTACGTCGGGCTGCACGTCCTCCCGGCCTACGGCGGCTTCTTCGAGACGCCCGAGCCGCCCAAGTCCAAGTGACCGATCACCCGCCGGCGCTTTCGGGGGCCGTGTGGCCGGCGGAGAGGTTTTTCCTGGCCCTTGAACGGAGAACACGATGACCGCCGAACACCACGAGTTCCGCCTTCCCGACGAGAGCGTCCTCCGCGACCACGCGCACTGCATCGGCAGCATCGGGAGCGGCAAGCGGAGCACGCTCCTCGACGCACACGGCCTTTGCTACGGCTACGGCTGCGGGCCGGGAGACTGTCAGTCGCTCATCCCCGATGTCCTCGCCGCCTATCACGCCAAGTTCCGGGACATCCGGTCGTTCGGCGACCCTGCCCGCCCCACCGAGGAGCCGGGCCGCACCGCCACCGGGACCGACGGATCGGGGAACACCGAACCCACGCGCTAGACCCTACGGGGTCGCCCGTACCCCCGGGCTGACCCATCCGGGCCAGCCCTGACTCCGCGGCCGAGCCGGGTGCCGCCCGGCCGCGGCTCCACCACCCCGCACCACCGAGGACGATACCCATGACCGCGCTCCCGACGCCCCCCCGGCTCGTTCACCCGCCGCACCTGCTCAAGACGCTGGAGCGGCTCGCCCCCGACCGGCCGCCGTCGCCGTGGGACCTGAAGGTCGAGCGGCTCCTGAACGGGTGCGCCGACCCGCACCTCTACGTCGGCCGCACGCTTGCCGACGATACCCCCTGGCTCCTCGACCGGCGGCTCCTCCGCACGCACGCACATTTATTAGGTGGAACCGGGTCGGGGAAGAGCGCGCTGGGCGTGTTCCCGGCCGCCTCGCAGCTCATCGCCCACGCCGACTCGTCGGCCGTGGTGATCGACATGAAGGGGGACAACGCCCTGTTCTGGGGGTGCTTCGCCGAGGCCCAGCGGGCCGGCCTGCCGTTCCGCTGGTTCACCCTGGAGCCGGGGGCGGCGTCGTTCGCCTTCAACCCGCTGTGCCAGCAGGCGAACCTCGCCCGCGGGATCAACGCGAGGGCGCAGAGCCTCCTCGTCTCCCTCGGCCTGTACTTCGGAGACGATTACGGTGAGACATATTTTCAATCGATCAGTCTGGACACCCTCACCGCGTTCCTCGCCAAGTACCGGGACATCCGGTCGTTCGCCGACCTTGCCCGGTACGCCAACGAGCCGGGCAGTTACAACGCGACGGGGACCGACCAGGAGGGGAGTCAGCACCTGCGGATGCTCCTCCGCCAGCTCGCCGCCGTCAGCCCGCTGAACGTCACGGCCGAGGCCCGGCCGCCGGTCCGGCCCGAGGTCCTCGACCACCAGATCGACATGACGGACGTGCTCACCCGGAAGCAGGTGGTGTTCTTCTCCCTCGCGTCCCTCGAAGAGGAGCTGACGGCCAAGAGCGTGGGCAAGCTCGCCCTCTACGCCCTCGTCCACGCGGCGAAGATCGTCGGCCGCACCCGGACGCCGGTGCCGACATACGTTTTCGTAGACGAGTTTCAACAGGTGTGCAGCGCGAACATCAAAATCCTCCTGGAGATGGCCCGGTCGGCGGGCGTCTACCTGGTGCTCAGCCACCAGGACATCTCCCAGCTCAAGTCGGGCCAGTCCGACATCACCAGCACGGTCGAGAGTTCGACCACCTTCAAGCTCGTGTTCGAGGCCAGCTCGCTGTCCGCCCTCAAGCAGATGGAGGAGTACGGCGGGGAGGGCCGCGTGGCGAACCTCGCGTGGTCGCAACTCCACCACGCCGGCCTCGCCGAGAACGACGACGACGCCTTCTCCCCGTCCCGGGCGTACCCGCGGCGGGACTTCGAGCCGCCCACCGTCCAGGTCAGCGAGCGGGAGCGGCCGCGGCTCTCGCGGAACGAGATTCTGGCGGTGAGCGCCCACCCGCTCCGCGCCTTCGTCCGCTCCCGGGCCGACAGCGGGCTCACGCAGCACGCCGGCCAGTGGACGGTGATCGAGTGCGAATACCCGGTCCCGTTCGACGAGTACAAGGCCCGGGCGGCGACGCCATGGCCGACCGAGCACCCCGCGTGCGTGGTGGTGGAGGGCGACCGCGGCGGGGACGACGCGCCGCCCGCCGGCCTGCCGAACCGGCCGCTCCCCGTCACCCCGCCGTCAAAGGCCGTGGACCGCGCCATCGCGGACCGGCTCCGCGAACTCCAGGACGAAATCCGCGGAGAGACCCGGCCCGCCCAGCCCCGGCCGGGGGCGTGAGCCGTGTCACTCGCAAGCGAGGTGACGACTTCTCAGGAGTCGGACGGCGACGGGGCCGTCCGCTTCCGGACCCGCGTGCGGACGAACGCGGGCGAAGGACAGTTCAAGCGGCGGCTCGCCGCCCTCGGCCTCCTCGACCGGGCCGAGTCGATCGAGCGCTACGCGACCAACTGGCACTGGACCGGGTGCGGGCAAGGGTACGGCATCCTCTGGCGCGACGGGACGACCTTTGAAGACCTCCTCCCTCTGGCCCGGCTCTGAGCCGCCCGCGGACCCCACGCCGCCGTTCGCGGGCGGCGTGACGCGGGACCTCGCCGCCCTCGTCCGCCGCGGGCTACGGTTCGGGACCGTCTACGCCGACCCGCCGTGGGCGTACGCGAACACGGGGGCCCGCGGGGCGGCCGAAAACCACTACCGGAGGATGACCGTTGACGACATCTGCGGCCTCGCGGTGCCGCAACTCGTCGCCCCGCGGGCGCGCCTCCACCTGTGGACCACCGCGGCGTTCCTCCCGGACGCCTTCCGGGTCGTCCGGGCGTGGGGGTTCGACTACAAGAGCTGCTTCGTGTGGGCCAAGCCCCTCATCGGGTGCGGGAACTATTGGCGACTCGCGCACGAGTTGCTCCTGCTCGGGGTCCGCGGCCGCGCCCCGTTCCGCGACAAGCGGCAGCGCAGTTGGCTGGAGTTGCCCCGCGGCCGGCACAGCGGCAAACCGGAGCGGGTCCGCGCGGTGATCGAGCGGGTCAGCCCCGGGCCGTACCTGGAACTCTTCGGCCGAAAGCCGGCGGACGGCTGGGTCGTCTTCGGCGACACGATCGAGCGCGGCCTGTTCGACCTTGACATCCCCGAACTTACCGATGGCGCGAACGGGGGCCAACCATGACGCCGCCGACTGACGACATCCTGACCCGGCTCGACAAGATCGAAGCCCTCCTCGCCACGCTCGTCGAGCAGCGCACCGTGAAGGATTGGTACTCGACCGCCGAAGTCGCCGCGCTGCTCGGAAAGGCCGAGTTCACGGTCCGCGAGTGGTGCCGGCTCGGGCGGGTCGATGCGGAGAAGAAGAAGAGCGGCCGCGGCCCGGCGAGCGAGTGGATCATCAGCCACGCCGAACTCACCCGCGTCCGAAACGAGGGCCTCCGCCCCGACCCGCGGCCCTACCGGCACGTCAAGTGACACAAGAAGCACGCCGTCGCGAAGAGAAGGGCAAACCGCTGATCGAGCCAGAGGACCGGACGTCCGGCACCGCCTCCCAGGGCTGTCAGTGTTGGTCAGTGGTTGTGCCCGACGTGGCCGTCGCTACCACTGTACCCGCCGCCGCCGGTCGACTCGCAGCCGGTCAGTGCCCCGCCGACGATGGCGCTCACGACGGCCAGCACCAGCACCCGGACCGCCCACTTTCGTGCGAACATGGACTTCCCCCGTTTGAGAATGCGTTGGGAGTGACCCCACGTCACCGTCCCCCATAGACGCGGGCGATACGGTGGCCACGTGCGGGCGTCAACCCCGATCCGCACGACGTCCGACCGCGCCGGCGTCGTTCCGGACCGCTCACGCCCCCTCGAACCGTACGGCCACCAGGGTGTAGTCGTCGGCGGGCGGGCGGCCGGCCAGGTGGCCCCGCACGGCCGCGTCCACCCCGGCGACCAGTGCCTCCGGGTCTCCCCCGCCAACCTCGGTGACGACCGCGCTCAACCGGGGCCGACCGAACTGGCCGCCGGCCGCGTCCATCGCCTCCGTCACCCCGTCGGTCAGCAACAGGAGCATGGTTCCCGGACCGGCCGGGACGGCGAGGCTCTCCCACTCCCCGTCCTCCAGAACGCCGAGGAGGGTGCCGGTGGCCCCGAGGAGGACGGGCGGTCGCGACCCGACCGTCAACAGGCCCGGCTCGTGGCCGGCGCTCGCGTACCACGCCGTCTGTTCATCGGGGCACCAGCGGACGACCAGGAGCGACGCGAACCCGTCCGGGATGCCGAGGGCCGTGAACCGGGCGTTCACCCG
>JAIEQO010000212.1 GCA_019747655.1 Gemmataceae bacterium
CCGGCCGGCGGCCGGGCTGGCCGCCCCGGCCTCGGCCTCGGCCGCCTTCAGCCCGACGGCCAGGGCGGCGAGGTACTGGCCGACCGAGTCGTGCAGCTCCCGGGCGAGCCGCCGCCGCTCGTCCTCCTGGGCGGCCGACAGCCGCCCGGCCAGCTCCCGCCGGGCCGCCGCCTCGTCCCGGAGCGTCACCAGGGCCTCGGCCAGCTCGGCCGTCCGCTCCCGGACCCGGACCTCGAGCTCGTCCCGGGCCCGGCGGACGGCCTCCTCGGCCTCCCGCCGCTCGGTCACGTCGACCACCGCCCCGGTCAGTTGGCGGGCCGGCCCGCCGGCCCCGCCGAACACGTCCCCCTGGTCCCGGAACCACCGGACCGCCCCGTCCGGCCGGACGACCCGGAACTCCAGGTTCAGCGGCTGGCCGTACTCGGCGGCGAAGGCGAACGCCCCGGCCACCTCCGGCCGGTCGTCCGGGTGGATCCGGGCCAGGAAGTCGCCGAACGGCTGGGTGGTGTCCCCGGCCGGCAGCCCGAGCAGCCGGTTCATGTTCCCGTCCCGGGTCTGGGTGCCGGCCGCCGGGTCCCACGTCCAGATGCCCATCCGGGCCGCCCCGAGGGCCAGCCGGAGCCGCTCCTCGGCCTGCTGGACGGCCGCCGCGGCCTGCCGGGCCTCGGTCCGGTCCCGGAGGACCTTGACGAACCCGGTCAGCCGGCCGTCGGGGTCGCGGACGGCCGACGACACCCCGCTGGCCCAGAACCGGCTGCCGTCCTTGCGGACGGCCCAGTTCTCGTCCGTCGCCCGGCCCTCGGCGGCGGCCGTCGCCAGCTCCCGGCCGGGCAGCCCGGCGGCCCGGTCCTCGGGGGTGAAGATGACCTCCCCGGACCGGCCGACGATCTCGTCGGCGGCGTACCCGAACACCCGCTCGGCCGCCGGGTTCCAGCTCGTCACCCGCCCGTCCGGGTCGAGGGCGAGGATGGCGTGGTCGCGGACGCTCTCGACCAACAGCCGGAGCCGCTCCTCGCTCGCCCGCACCGCCCCCTCGGCCCGCACCCGGTCGGTGATGTCGTAGGACACGACCAGGGCCGCCGTCACCCGCCCGTCCGGGTCCCGCAGCGGCACCCCGCGGGTGACGAAGCGCCGGTCGCCGGCCGCGTGTTCCGTCAGGAACGGCTCGCCGCCGAGCGCCCGGCGGCAGTTCGCCTCGGACGCGGCGGCCAGGTCCGGCGGCAGCGCCTCGGCCAGCGTCTTCCCCTCGTAGTCGGCGGCGGTGAACCCGGCGTCCCGCAGCCCTTGCCCCTCGGCCAGCTCGTACCGCAGGTCCGGGCCGACCACGAACACCGCCCCGCCGGGCAGGTTGGCGGCGACCGCCCGCAGCCGCCCCTCGCTGGCCCGCAGGACCTCGTCGGCCGTCTTCAGGTCGTGGATGTCGGTGGCCGTCCCGATCCACCGGTCGGACCCCGGCACCCGGACGGCCCGGGCGATGTGCCAGCGGTACGCCCCGTCGGCCCGCCGCAGCCGGTACTCGATCTCGTACGGGTCGCCGGTCCGGAGCGTCTCGGCCCCCCGCCGCAGGGCCTCCGGCTGGTCGTCCGGGTGGATCACGTCCGGCCAGCCGTCCGGGTCGGCGGCCGGCCCCCGGCCGGTGTACTCGTACCACCGCGGGTTGTAGTAGTCGACGGCCCCGCCGACGCTCGTCCAGACGATCTGGGGGACGGTCTCGGCCAGCCGCCGGAACCGCTCCTCGCCGGCCCGCAGGGCCTCGTCGACCCGCTTCCGGTCGGTGATGTCGCGGGCCACCCCGTACACCCGGACCACCCGCCCGGCCGCGTCGGCCTCCGGCCGGGTGCGGTACTGGGACCACGACACCCGGCCGTCCCGGGCGACGTGCCGCAGCTCCCCGTCGATCGTCTCCCCGGCCAGCAGCCGGGCCATCTGCCGGCCGGCCTCGGGCCGGTCGTCCGGGTGGACGATCACCGCCCACCCGCCGGCCGCCATCAGCTCGTCCCGGGTGTACCCGAGGAGCCGGGTGAACCCCCCGCCCACCGCCTCGGTGACGGCCGTGCCGTCCGGGTCGATGCGGGCGGAGAACCACCAGTCGCTCCCGAGGTCGGCCACCAGCTCGTGGAACGCCCGGCTCTCCCGCAGGGCGGCCTCGGCCTGCTGCCGGTCGGTGATGTCGACGGCCATCCCGACCACGAACCGCCGCCCATCCGCGAGGGCCCCGGGGGCCCCGGCGCTGAAGCTCCAGTGCCGGTCGGCCCCGCCCCGGGTGCGGATCGTGAACTCGACATCGAGCGTCCGCCGGTCGCCGGAAAACAGCTCCTGCATGTGGGTCCGGACGGCGTCCGCCCCGGGGCCGTACGCCCGGGTCAGCCAGGCGTCGACGGTCGGGACGTCGGGCAGGGCGTACCCGGTCAGCTCGGTCCAGGTCCGGCTGATCTGGAGGACCTCGCCGTCCTCGGCGTGCATGATGACCGGGATCGGGGCCTCCTCGATGGCCCGCCGGAACTGCTCCTCGCTGGCCCGCAGGGCGGCCTCGTCCGCCCGCCGCTGGGTGATGTCCACGAACGTCACCACCACCCCGTCGATCCGGTTGTCGGTCGTCCGGTACGGGGTGACCCGCCGCAGGTACGCCCGCCCGCCCTCCCCGGCCACCTCCTTCTCGACCGGGACCAGCCGGTCGAGGACGAACTGGGCGTCGGCCAGCAGGCCCGGGTCGTCGAACTTCCGCCGCAGGTCGAGGACCGGCCGGCCGACGTCCGAGGCGATCAGGTCGATCAGGTCCCGGACGGCCGGGGTGAACCGGCGGATGCGGAACTTGGTGTCCAGGAAGATGACCGCCAGGTCGGTGCTGGCCAGGAGGCTGGCGAGGTCGTTCGAGGTCCGCTCCAGCTCGTCCATCTTGGCCTGGAGCTGGGCGTTCACCGTCGTCAGCTCCTCGTTCAGCGACTGCATCTCCTCCTTGGAGGTCTCCAGCTCCTCGTTGGTGCTCTGCAGCTCCTCGTTGATGCTGGTGACTTCCTCGTGCGACGCCTTCAGCTCCTCGTTCGAGGTCTGGAGTTCTTCGATCGTGCTCTGCAGCTCGTCCCGGGCCCGCTGGAGGTCGTCGACCAGCTTCTGCCCGCCGGCCGGGTCGCCGGCGGCTTCGGGGGCGGGCCGCTCCGGGTGGTCGGCCAGGACGACCAGGTAGAGGGCCTGGCCGGTCCGCCGGTCGAGCGGGGTCACCCGGACCTCGACCCGGCGGCGGCCGTCCGGGGTGTCGATCAGCCCGTCCCGGACCGCGACCGGCCCGCCGGTGGTGACGGCCTTGTGGAAGGCCGTCCGGAGGCTCCCGCGGACGTGGTCGTTGGCCAGGGCGATGAGGTCGCGGGACGGCTCGCCCCGGGGCTGGTCGAGGTACGGGCCGGTGTCGCCGTGGAAGTAGACGATCTGCCCGTCCCGGTCGACGACGACGGCGGCCGGGGTGTGGTGGTCCAACAGCGCCCGGTTGACGAGCTGGGCGACCGGGGCCCGGGGCTGCGGCCGGGCGGCCCGCTCGCCGTTCGCCTCGCCGGCCGCGGCCGGGGCCGCCAGGGCGGAGAAGTCGAGGGCCCCGTGCCGGGTCGGGCCGACCCGCCGGTACAGCCGGTGCTTCTTGTCGATCGGCTCGAACTCACCCTCCCCGGCCCCGACGGTTTCGCTGGTGCCCAGCAGCAGCGCCCCGCCCTCCCGCAGCCCGAAGTGGAGCAGGGCCAGGACCCGCCGCTGCACGTCCGGTTCGAGGTAGATCAGGAAGTTCCGGCAGGTGATGATGTCGAGCCGCGAGAACGGCGGGTCCTGGAGGACGTTCTGGGGGGCGAACACGACCAGCTCGCGGAGCGCCTTCTTGACCCGGTAGGTCGCGTCGTCCTTGTCGAAGAACCGGTCGAGCCGCTCGGCCGAGACCTCGCTCTCGATCCCGCCGGGGAAGACGCCGGCCCGGGCCTGGCCGAGGGCCCGCTCGGCCATGTCGGTGGCGAACACCTTGATGTCGAACTGCTTGCCGGCGGCCTCGGCCGCCTCGACCAGGAGCATGGCCAGGGTGCACGCCTCGTCGCCGGTGGCGCAGGCGGCGACCCAGGCCCGGATGGGGGCCCCGTCCGGGCGGCCGGCGGCCAGCGGGGAGATGACCTTGTCCCGCACCACGTCCCACACCTCCGGGTCGCGGAAGAACCCGGTGACGTGGATGAGCAGGTCGTCGGCCAGGGCCGACACCTCGCCCGGGGTCTGGCGGAGGACCCGGGCGTACTCGGCCATGTCGGCGATCTGGTTCAGCCCCATCCGCCGTTGGACCCGCCGGACCAGGGTGGGCTTGCGGTAGCCGCTGAAGTCGTGCCGGGTGCGGGTGCGGATGACGGCGAGGATTTCCTGCAGGGCCTGGGTCGCCCGCCGGGCCACCTTCTCCGCCGACCGGTCGCCCTGGGCGTAGGGGTGACGGGCGTACCGGGCGATGGCCTCGGGCATCTCGGCCGCGCGGAGGACGTAATCGGCCAGGTGGGCGTCGATCAGGCTGCGGGGCATGGACGGGAACTTGGCCGACTCCGGGTCCTGGGCGATACAGAGGCCGCCGACGGCCTTGATCGCCTGGGCCCCGGCCGACCCGTTCGACCCCATCCCCGAGAGGACGACGGCGACCGCCCGCTGCTGCTGCTCCTCGGCCAGCGACCGGAAGAAGTCGTCGACCGGGCGGCGGTGGCCGGGGGCTTCGAGCGGCGCCCCGAGCCGGAGCCGTCCGTCCTTGATGGTGAGCGTGTTGCCGGGGCGGATGACGTAGACGTGGTCCGGCCGGACCGGCACCCCGTCTTCCACCTGGAGGACCGGCATGGCGGTCTTCTTGCCCAGGATGTCGGCGACGAGGCTCTCGCGGTCCGGCGGGAGGTGCTGGATGAGGACCCAGGCGAGCCCGGCGTCGGCGGGGGCGGCCTGGAGCAGCTCGATGTACGCTTCGAGCCCGCCGGCCGAGGCCCCGACGCCGACGACGGGGAACGGCAGCCGGGGCTGTTGGGCCACGTCGGTGGGCGCGGTCAAGCGTGGGTCGCCGCTGGCCCCGGCGGCCCCGTCCCGGTCGCCCGCGTCGTTGCCGCCCTGGTCGCTCACGGCGGGCCTTCGTTGAGGTGCCCCGCCGGCCGGCGGGTGGGGATATGGTACGCGGCGGACGGCCGGCGGGCCGTCCGGCAAACCCCGACACGGCCGCCCGAGGTCACGGCCCGGCGGAGATTTCCGCCCCGGCCGCGCGGAGCGTACTAAGGTTCGGGGACGCCCGCCCCGACCCCGGACCCCTCATGAGCACCGCCACGCCCCCGCCCGTTCCCGCCCCGGCCAAGCCCGGGCCGGCCGCCAAGCCGGGGTTCTTCGCCCTGCCCCGCCGGGAGTTCTTCCTCGGCGGGCTGGCCGGGCTGGCCGTCGGCAAGGCGGCCGAGTGGGTCCAGCCGCTGGAATGGACGCAGCGGGGGATGCCGGACGGGACCAAGCTGTCGTTCGCCCAGAACGCCGAGGACCTGGTCGCGGCCGGGCTGTTGGCCGCGGTCGGGGTGGACCGCCCGTCGTACCTCGACATCGGGGCCTACGACCCGATCTTCTCCAGCAACACCTACCTATTCTACCGACAGGGCGGCCGCGGGGTGCTGGTCGAGCCGAACGTCGGGCTGACCCCGAAGCTGAGGCGGAAGCGGCCCGGGGACGTGGTGCTGGAGGCCGGGATCGGCATCGACGAGACCGCCGCGGCCCCGTACTACGTGCTGCACGACGCCCAGCTCAACACCTTCGACCCGGAGCAGGTCGAGCGGCTCAAGGCGGCCGGGGCCCGGGTCGAGCGGGTGGTCGAGATGCCGCTGGTGAACGTCAACCGGGTGATCGCCGACGGCTTCGGCGGGGCCGCCCCGGACTTCCTGTCGGTGGACGTGGAGGGGCTCGACCTGGCCATCCTGCGGACCCTCGACTTCGCCCGGTTCCGGCCGAAGGTGATCTGCGTCGAGACGCTCGTGACCGGGACCCTGCGGCACAACCCGGAGACGCCCCAGTTCCTGGCCGGCAAGGGGTACGAGGTCCGGGGGATGACCCACCCGAACACGATCTTCGTGGACAAACAGGTGCTGGGGGGGTGATCGATTCTTGGCGAGCGGGAGGCGTGAGCCCCCTGATCCAACCACATCAGGGGGCTC